>NZ_JBMOWY010000001.1:0-52548 GCF_049310345.1 Stenotrophomonas sp. GZD-301
CGACCAACGGTCGGCTCTACCGGGGAGGGGTGTGCGGCGTCAGGTGCGCAGGTGCGCCAGCACCGCGTCGGTGGCCTGCGTGGTGCTTACCGCCGTGCCCTTGGCGGCCAGGTCGGCGGTGAACACGCCGGCATCCAGTGCGGCGTGCACGGCCGCTTCCACTGCCGCGGCTTCTGCGTCCAGCCCCAGCGAATGGCGCAGCAGCATCGCCGCGCTGAAGATCGTGGCGTAGGGATTGGCAATGCCCTTGCCGGCAATGTCCGGGGCCGAGCCGTGGATCGGTTCGTAGATGCCCACGGCGCCCGGCTCACCCAGCGAGGCCGACGGCAGCAGACCCAGCGAGCCGGCCAGCATCGAGGCTTCGTCGGTGAGGATGTCGCCGAACATGTTCTCGGTCACGATCACGTCGTACTCGCGCGGCTTGGCCAGCAGGTGCATGGCCATCGAATCGACCAGCTGGTGTTCCAGGGCAACGTCCGGGAATTCCTCGCGGCCGATCCGCGCGGCCACGTCGCGCCACAGGCGCGAGGTTTCCAGCACGTTGGCCTTGTCCACCGAGGTGACCTTGCCGCGCCGGGCCTGGGCCAGACGGAAGGCGGTGCGCAGCACGCGCTCGATCTCGCCGACGCTGTAGCTGCACAGGTCGCTGGCGGTGTCGGCGGTGCGGGTCTTCTCGCCGAAGTAGATGCCGCCGGTCAGCTCGCGCACGACCACGAAGTCCACGCCCTCGAGCAGCTCGGCCTTGATCGGCGAGGCGCCGAGCGCGGCCGGATGGGTGCGCACCGGGCGCAGGTTGGCGTACAGCCCCAACGCCTTGCGGATCGCAAGCAGGCCCTGCTCGGGGCGTACGGTGGCGTTGGGGTCGGACCATTTCGGGCCGCCCACCGCGCCAAGCAGGATCGCCTGCGCGTTGCGGCAGGCCTCCAGTGTGGCGGCCGGCAGCGGCTCACCGTGACGGTCGATGGCGATGCCGCCGATGTCGTGTTCAGTGAAGCGGAAGGTATGGCCAAAGCGCTCGGCCACGGCGTCCAGTACCGCCACGGCGGCAGCGGCGACTTCCGGACCAATGCCGTCACCCGGCAATACGACAATTTCAGCGTGCATGTTCACTCTCGTAACGTTCGATTTCAGCGGTGCGGCCCAACAGATACCCCAACTGGTCCACGCCTTCCAGCAGGCAGGTCTGCGAGAAGCCGTCCAGCGGGAAGGCGTAGGCGCGGCCATCGGGGGTGCGCAGCTCGCGCGCGGCGATGTCGACGGTGAGTGCGTCGTCCGGCCGCTGCATCAGCGTCTGTACGTCGGCCTCGTCCAGTACGATCGGCACCAGCCCGTTCTTCAGCGAATTGCCGCGGAAGATATCGGCGATCTCGCTGCTGACGATGGCCCGCAGGCCCAGATCGGTCAGTGCCCACGGCGCGTGCTCGCGCGAGGAGCCGCAGCCGAAGTTGCGGCCGGCCAGCAGGATGCTGCGCCCGGCGTTGTGCGCCTGGTTGAACGCAAAGCCCGGGTTGGGCGTGCCATCGGCCTGCCAGCGCCAGTCGTTGAAGGCATGCTTGCCCAGGCCGGCGCGCTCGGTGGTGGACAGGAACCGGGCCGGGATGATCTGGTCGGTATCGATGTTGGTCTCGCGCAGCACCACGCTGGTCGAGGTCAGGGTGCGGATGCCGCTCATCAGGCCACCTCCTGCGTGGCATACAGGTCGCGCGGATCGGCCACGTGGCCGTTCACGGCGGCCCAGGCGGCCGTCATCGGCGAGGCCAGCAGCGTGCGCGAGCCCGGGCCTTGGCGGCCTTCGAAATTGCGGTTGCTGGTGCTCACCGCCAACTGGCCGGGGGCGACCAGGTCGCCGTTCATGGCAATGCACATCGAACAGCCCGGCTCGCGCCACTCGGCACCGGCGCCGCGCACGATTTCGTGGATGCCCTCGGCTTCCGCCTGGCGCTTGACGATCTCCGAGCCCGGGACCACCAGCATGCGCACGCCTGCCGCAATCCGGCGGCCGCGCAGTACCTGGGCCACTTCGCGCATGTCGCTCAGCCGGCCATTGGTGCACGAGCCCACGAACACCACGTCCACCGGCGTGCCGGCCAGCGTCTGGCCCGCATGGAACTGCATGTAGTCCAGTCCCTTCTGGTCGGCGGCGTCGTTGGCAGCCGGGATGGGCTGGTCCACCGCGATGGCGGTGCCGGGGTGGGTGCCCCAGGTCAGGGTCGGGCGGATGTCGGCGGCATCGATGCGCACCTCCGCATCGAAGCGTGCGCCCGGATCGCTGCGCAGCTGCGACCAGGCAGCCACGGCGGTATCGAACGCCGCGCCCTTGGGGCCGCGCGGGGTGTTGGCGACCCAGTCGAAAGTGACCTGGTCGGGCGCGACCATGCCGGCGCGCGCGCCGGCTTCGATCGACATGTTGCACAGGGTCATGCGCTGCTCCATGTCCATCGCCTCGATCGCACTGCCACGGAACTCCAGAACATGGCCGGTGCCACCGTTGACCCCGATCACGCCGATGATGTGCAGCACCACGTCCTTGGCGCCAACGCCCTGCGGCAGGGTGCCATCGACGGTGATCGCCATCGTCTTCGCCTTGCGCTGCAGCAGGCACTGGGTGGCCAGCACATGGCCGACTTCGCTGGTGCCGATGCCGAAGGCCAGGGCACCGAACGCCCCGTGCGTGGAGGTGTGGCTGTCGCCACAGACGATGGTCATGCCCGGCTGGGTGAAGCCCTGCTCCGGTGCGATCACGTGCACGATGCCGCGGCTGGCCGACTGCATGTCGAACAGTTCGATGCCGTGCGCGGCGCAGTTGCGCGCCAGCATCGCCACCTGGGCTTCCGAGGCGGCGCTGGCATACGGCAGCGTGCCGTCCGCAGCCGCCGGCAGGGTCGGGGTGGAGTGGTCCATCGTCGCCTTGGTCCGGTCCGGCCGGCGCGGTGACAGGCCGCGCTCGCGCAGTTCGGTGAACGCCTGCGGCGAGGTCACTTCGTGGATCAGGTGCAGATCGATGTACAGCACGGCGGGCGCGCTGTCCGATTCGGGGACGACCATGTGGGCGTCCCACAGTTTGTCGTACAGGGTGCGGGGAGCTGGGGTCATGGAATGGCCTTGCTGTGGTTCGTGATACGGAAATTCATCGGATCGGCAGGCGCGCGTCGAAGCGCAGGCGCACGTAGTCTGCGCTCCACTGGCCGCGCCCATCGCGCTGGGTGGGCGCGAGCAGGGCCACGGCATCGTCGAGCACGCGCTGGCGCTGGTCGGCCGCCACCCCGACCAGGAAGGGCGAGGCGAACGTGCGCAGCCAGCCCTGCATGCCGGTCGGCAGGACGGTCGGGCGCGGCAGGCACTCGATGTAGCGCACCCGGAAGCCGTGCGCGCGCAGGCGGTCCGCGTACGCATCGGCCGTCGGGAAGTACCAGGGGAAGGCCGGCACCGCGTGGCCGTTGCTGGCCAGCGCGGCCTGCAGGGCGCTGGTGATGGCGGCCACGTTGCCGTGCCCACCCATCTCGGCGACGAAGCGGCCGCCGGGTGCCAGCGCGCGGCGCACGCCCTCGATGACGCGGTCCGGCTCGCGCATCCAGTGCAGGGCGGCATTGCTGAACACCGCATCGAACTGACGGTCGAAGGTCATGGCATGGGCGTCCATGACCTGCGCGGCGATGCCGCGCGCGCGGGCGGCGCAGACCAGCTCCGGCGAGGCGTCCACGCCGGTGACGTGCGCGCCGCTGAGCGCCAGGTCGAAGCTCAACACGCCGTCGCCGCAGCCCAGATCAAGGATGCGCTCGCCGCGCTGCGGATCGAGCAGCCGCGCCACCGCACCGCCGAGCAGCGGCACGAAGCCGGCGTCGATGGCGTAGTCGTGGGCGTTCCAGCATTGGCCGGCGGAGGGAACGTGGTGGCTGTCGAAGGCACTCATGGGAACTCCTTCAGGCGGCGGCGGTGGCCGCGGGGTGTTCGGTGGCGGCGCTGCGCTGGCGGAGCAGGCGGTTGGCCACATCCAGCCAGGCCAGTGCGGAGGCTTCGATGATGTCGCGGCTGGTGCCGGTGCCCTCGTACTCCACACCTTCGTGGCGCACGCTCAGGTTGGCTTCGCCGCGCGCATCGGCGCCGATGCCCACGCTGTGGACGTGGTAGCTGTCCAGCATCAGCTGTACGCCGGTGGCTGCCGAGAGTGCGCCAAACAGCGCATCGACCGGGCCATCGCCCTGCGCGGTCTCGGCCACGCGGTTGCCTTCCGGGTCGGACAGCTCGACCAGTGCATTGGCGCGGCTGCCGACGTCGCTGATGGTCATCGACGCCAGGCGGTAGCCGTTCTGGGTGGAGCTGCCCTGCATCAGCACCTGCAGGTCGGCGTCGGTCACGACGCGCTGCTGCTCGCACAGCGCCTTGAACTGCTCGAACACCAGCTTCAGCTCTTCCTCTTCCAGCCAGAAGCCCAGCGCACGCAGGCGGGCCTCGACGGCGGCGCGACCGCTGTGGCGGCCCAGCACCATCTGCGAGTTTTCCCAGCCCACATCTTCGGGACGCATGATCTCGTAGGTGCCGCGGTGGCGCAGCATGCCGTGCTGGTGGATGCCCGACTCGTGCGCGAACGCGTTGGCGCCGACGATGGCCTTGTTGCGCTGGACCGGCATGCCGACCAGGCGCTGCAGCAGCTGCGAGGTGGCCACGATGCGCGGTGTGTTGATGCGGGTGTCTTCCTCGTAGAACGCGTTGCGTACCTTCAGCACCATCGCCAGTTCCTCCAGCGAGCAGTTGCCGGCGCGCTCGCCGATACCGTTGATGGTGCACTCCACCTGCCGCGCGCCGCCCTCGATGGCGGCCAGCGAGTTGGCCACCGCCAGGCCCAGGTCGTTGTGGCAGTGCGTGCTGAAGACGATGCGGTCGCTGTCGGGAACGCCGGCGATGACCCGCTGGAACATGCCGCGGATCTCTTCGGGCGTGGTGAAGCCGACGGTGTCGGGCAGGTTGATGGTGGTGGCACCGGCGGCCACGGCCACGCGCGCCACCTCGATCAGGAAGGCTTCCTCGGTCCGCGTGGCGTCTTCGGCGGAGAACTCCACATCATCCACGTAGCTGCGGGCCAGACTGACATGCTTGTGCACCGATTCCAGCACCTGCTCCCGGCTCATCCGCAGCTTGTGCTCGCGGTGCAGCGGGCTGGTGGACAGGAACACGTGCAGACGGGCGTTGGCGGCCGCTTCCAGTGACTTGGCGGAGGTCTCGATGTCGGCGGCCAGACAGCGCGACAGCACCGCCAGGGTCGGGCGGCGGACTTCGCGGCCGATCATCGCCATCGCCTCGCGGTCGGACTGCGAGCTGGCGGGGAAGCCGGTCTCGATGATGTCCACGCCCAGCTCATCGAGCGCGCGGGCCATCACCAGCTTCTGCTGCGGGCTCATGCTGCAGCCCGGCGACTGCTCGCCGTCGCGCAGGGTGGTGTCGAAAATTCGGATGCGGGGGGAGTTGGGCGTGGTCACCAGGAGGTCTCCTCGACGGCAAGGTCGGATGGGGTGGCAAAGGAAGGGGAGGCAAGAGGTGTCGGGGACGGTGCGAGCACGGTCGGTAGCGGGGGACGCGTGCGCTCGCTGGCGCGGCGGCGCGGTTTGCGCGGCGGGCGCGGGCGGATGTCGGCGAGCAGCTGGGCCAGCACCATCGCGTCGATGTTGCCGCCGGAAACCACCGCGCACTTGCGCTTGCCGGCCACGCGGCGGCCAGCCGCCAGGGCCAGCGCGCCGGCGCCTTCGGCGATCACGTGTTCTTCCAGCGCCAGCCGCACCAGGGTTTCGCGCAGCTCGGCTTCGCGCACGATCACTACATCGTCGAGCAGCGCAGCGCACAGGCGGCGGGTCAGCAGGCCGGGAATCTTGACCTTGACGCCGTCGGCCAGGGTGGCGACGGGAGCGATCTCGCGCACATCGCCGCGGATCGCACGCGCCATCGCGTCGACGCCTTCCACCTGCGCGCCGACGATGCGTACGCCCTGTGATTTCAGCGCCAGCGCCACGCCCGAGGCCAGGCCGCCGCCGCCGATGGGCACGATCACCACGTCCGGGGCATGCGCGGCCAGTTCGATGCCCAGCGTGCCCTGGCCGGCGATCACGTCCGGATCGTCGAAGGCGGACAGGAAGCGGTAGCCATGCTGGTCGGCCAATGCGCGGGCAAAGGCGTAGGCCTCGTCGTAACTGTTGCCGTGCTGGCGCACGGTGGCGCCCCAGTGGGCGACGCCGGCGATCTTGGTGGCCGGCGCGCCGTGCGGCATCACGGTGATGGCCGGGATGTTCAGGCGGTAGGCGGACCACGCCACGCCCTGGGCGTGGTTGCCGGCCGATGCGCAGATCACCGGGCGTTCGTCGCCGCGTTCGCGCCCGGCCAGCAGGGCATTCAAGGCGCCACGCACCTTGTAGGAACCGGTGCGCTGCAGGTTTTCCAGCTTCAGCCAGGTGCCGAAGCGCTCGGCGTAATGCAGCGGGGTGGGCGGCAGGAAACGGCGCAGCCGCGCCTGCGCGGCCAGCACGTCGGCGACGCTTACATCGCCTACCTCCGGTTCCTGCGGGGCGCGGCTAGCGGGCATGCCGGCTCCGGCTGCAACCCATGACAGGCGGGTGCCCGTTGGGTGCACGCATCGCCCTGCGTGCAGCGCCTGCCGCCAGGACGGGGCAGGATGGCGGCGTGGCGACGCGGATCCGCAGGCACCCTGCGAGAAGACGCCTCCGTACCGGCACCGGCATGGCGGTGCGGGCAGTCATGCGGATACTCCCGGGGTCGGGTCCAGGGCGCTGATGCGCACCGACACGCAGTCGTAGATTTTCTCGATCTGGCGGCGCAGCGTTTCCGGCGGACGGGTGCTGTCCACCACCAGCTGCAGGTGCCAGCGGCCGTCGTCGGCGGCATTGGGCGCACCGGCGATCGCGCGGGGCGCGAAGCCGCGGCGCTCGGCCATGCCGATCACGCGCAGCAGCGCGCCTTCGGCCGGCATCAGCACCAGGTCAAGCCGGTAATGCATTGGGGGTCTCCTGGGTCTGGTGAGCGGGGTTGCTTTCCAGCATCGTGCTGTTGGCGTTGTTGGGCGGCACCAGGGGCCAGACGTTGGCGCGCGCGTCGATGGCCACGTGCAGCAGCGCCGGGCCCGGCTGGGCCAGCAGCGCGGCCAGGCCGCCTTCGACGTCATCACGGGCATCGATGCGCGTGGCCGGAATGCCGAACACCTGCGCCAGTGCAGCGAAATCGGGGTTGTCGGACAGGTCGATCTCGCTGTAGCGCTCGGCGAAGAACAGTTCCTGCCACTGGCGGACCATGCCCAGCGAGCTGTTGTCCAGCAGCACGATCTTCACCGGCAGGCGGCACCGCGCGATGGTGGCCAGCTCCTGCACGTTCATCATGAAACTGCCATCGCCGGAGACCAGCACCACGGTGCGGTCGGGGCAGGCGAACTGCGCGCCCATCGCGGCCGGCAGGCCAAAGCCCATCGTGCCCAGCGCGCCGCTGGTCAGATGATTGCGCGGGTGATTGAAGCGGCAGTGCTGGGCCACCCACATCTGATGCTGGCCGACATCGCAGGCGATGATCGCGTCGGCCGGGGCCAGTTCGCTCAGGCGCTTCAGCAGCGCCGGCGCGTAGATGTGCCTGCCGGGCGCGTCATAGCGCGGGGAGAAGCGCTCGCGATGACCGGCACAGCGCCGGCGCCACGCCTCCTGCGCCGGCACCGGTGCAGGCAGCGCGGCGGTCAGGGCACGCACGGCAGTGCCGACGTTGCCGGGCACGGCAATATCGGCGGTGCGCAGCTTGGAGATCTCGTAGGCGTCGGCGTCGATGTGGACGACCCGCGCGAACGGCGCGAACTCGTTCAATTTGCCGGTGGCGCGGTCATCAAAGCGCGCGCCCACCACCACCAGCAGGTCGCTTTCCTGCACCGCCATGTTGGCCGCGCGGGTGCCGTGCATGCCCAGCATGCCCAGGTAGTGCGGATGCTGCGGCGGCAGCGCGCCCAGGCCGCGCAGAGTCAGCACGGTAGGGATCGCGGTGGCGTCGACGAAGGCGCGGAAGTCCTCGACGGCATCGCCCAGCGCCACGCCACCGCCGGCATAGATCACCGGCTTTTCGGCCGCGGCGATGGCGGCGATGGCCTGCGCGATCGCCTCGTCCTGCGGTGCCGGCAGCGCCGGCACGGTGGCCGGCACGTGGGCGGGCAGGTGCGACGCATCGGCCACCTGCACGTCCTTGGGCAGGTCGATCAGCACCGGCCCGGGGCGGCCTTCGCGGGCGATGCGGAACGCCTCGCGGACGACCTGCGGCAGGTCATCGACCGAGCGCACCAGCCAGCTGTGTTTGACGATCGGCAGGGTCAGCCCGAACACGTCCAGTTCCTGGAACGCGTCGGTGCCCAGCAGCGGCGTGGCGACCTGGCCGGTGATGCAGACCATCGGTACCGAGTCCAGCATCGCATCGGCAATGCCGGTCACCAGATTGGAGGCGCCCGGGCCGGACGTGGCGACGCAGACGCCGACCTGGCCGCTGGCGCGCGCGTAGCCGTTGGCGGCCAGGGCCGCGCCCTGCTCGTGGCGTACCAAGATGTGCTTCAGCCCGGAATCCACCAGGGCGTCGTAGAACGGCATGATGGTGCCGCCCGGATAGCCGAACAGCGTGTGCACGCCCTCGGCTTCCAGGGCCTGCGTCAACCAGCGTGCGCCATTGCGGGGCGCGGTGCTGTGTGCGGAGGTGTTCATGCGGTGACCTTTGCGAAAGCGGTGGGGGAGCCGCGCGGTTACGCGGCTTGTCCTTGCAGCCAGACCATCTTGGCGCGCAGTTCCTTGCCTACCTTTTCGATCGGGTGCTCCAGGTCGGCCTGCTTGAACCGGGTGTAGTTCGGCAGGCCCGCTTCGTATTCGGCGACCCAGTTCTTGGTGAACGTGCCGTTCTGGATGTCGGTCAGCACGTCCTTCATGCGCGCCTTGGTGCCGGCGTCGATCACCCGCGGGCCGCTGACGTAGTCGCCGTACTGCGCGGTTTCGGAGATGAACTCCAGCATCCGGGTGATGCCGCCTTCGTAGAACAGATCCACGATCAGCTTCAGCTCGTGCAGAACCTCGTAGTAGGCGATTTCCGGCTGGTAACCTGCTTCCACCAGCGTTTCGAAGCCGGCCTGCACCAGCGCCGAGGCGCCGCCGCACAGCACTGCCTGCTCGCCGAACAGATCGGTCTCGGTCTCTTCCTTGAACGTGGTCTGGATCAGGTTTGCGCGTGCACCGCCCAGGCCGGTGGCGTAGGCGAGCGCGTATTCGGCGGCCTTGCCGCTGCGGTCCTGGTAGACCGCCCAGATGCACGGCACGCCACGGCCGATCTCATACTCGCGGCGCACCAGCGCCCCCGGGCCCTTCGGTGCGACCAGCACCACGTCCAGGTCGTCGCGCGGGGTGATCATGTTGAAGTGCACGTTCAGGCCGTGCGCGAACAACAGCACCGCGCCCTGTTTCATGTGCGGCGCGAGCACGTCCTCGTAGAGCTTCTTCTGCACCATGTCCGGGGTCAGCACGGCCACCAGGTCGGCATCCTTCACCGCATCGGCGGGGGCTTTCACGGTGAAGCCGTCAGCCTGCGCCTTGACCTCGGTCGGGCCACCCGGGCGCAGCCCGATGACGACATCGAAACCGGATTCACGCAGGTTCAGTGCGTGTGCGCGGCCCTGGCTGCCGTAGCCGACAACAGCGATCTTGATCTGGGGCAGGTCGTTGGTGCTCATGGGAGAGGTTCCTTGGAGGTAAGAAAAAAGACGGCCGGCGGTCTCAGGGACACGCCGGCCGGTCAGGGGAAGCGGTGGCACGCGCATCGCAACGTCCACACGCGCCCGCCGCGCAGGCGGTGGGCGTGAATCGGGTGGCGGCGGGATGGCGGCTCATGGCGGAAGGCGGCTCGGAAGGGGGAGGGGGAGGGAATCGAGGGGCTCTGAAACGAAAAAACCCGCACCTGGGCGGGTGCGGGTTTTGATGGATACCTGGCAGTCTTGCTTACACGCCGGTCCGTCCCGCACCTGTTGGCTGGGTAATAAGTACGAGGACAAGGAGCGAACGGATCGAGGCCGCGCCGGGATCGGCGTGCTGGATGGATTCGCGAATGGGCGTGTGGCGCTGCAACATGTGATCGAGAAAACCACAGCGGTTTTGGCGCTGTCAACCTTTGCGGCAACATTTCCAACGGTTTCGCCTGCATCCAGCGCAAAGCCCCGCCGCGCAAGGATGGTTGCGGCTGAAAGCGTTCCGGTGAACCGGAATTCAGTATTTTGCGGGGCGTTTCTGCGCGGATCGGACACGGTTTCCGGTGTCGTGCATGACCATTGTCGGATGTCTCCGCCGGGCCTCAGCGGCGAGTATCGGAGCGGCTACCACCCCTCAGGAATTCCCGTGCCTTCAGTCCTTGCCCGCGGCGTGCTCACTGCCGCCCTCCTGTGCGCCCTGCCGGCGCTGTCCCAGGCTGCCGACCGCGTCACCGGACACCCCTTCGCCACCCGTTCGGAAGTGATCGCCCCGCACGCGATGGCCGCCACGTCGCAGCCGCTGGCCACCCAGGTGGCGCTGGATGTGATGAAGTCCGGCGGCTCGGCGGTAGACGCCGCCATCGCCGCCAACGCCGCGCTGGGGCTGATGGAGCCCACCGGCAACGGTATCGGCGGGGACCTGTTCGCCATCGTCTGGGACCCGAAGACGCAGAAGCTGTACGGCTACAACGGCTCGGGCCGGTCGCCGAGATCGCTGACCCTGGCCGAGTTCCAGCGTCGGGGCCTGAAGGAGATTCCGGCGACCGGGCCGCTGCCGGTGTCGGTACCGGGTGCGGTGGACGGCTGGTTCGCGCTGCACGGCCGCTTCGGGCGCAAGCCGATGGCCGAGAACCTGGCGCCGGCCATCCGCTACGCGCGCGAGGGCCACCCGGTGGCCGAGGTGATCGCCTACTACTGGGACCGCTCGGTGCCGCGGCTGTCGAAATACCCGGGCTTCAGCGAGCAGTTCACCATCGACGGCCACGCGCCGCGCAAGGGCCAGATGTGGCGGAACCCGAACCTGGCCAACACGCTGGAGACGATCGCGCAGGGCGGTCGCGATGCGTTCTACAAGGGCGAGATCGCGCGCACGGTCGGCGACTACTTCAAGGCCAACGGCGGCTACCTCAGCTACGACGACCTGGCCAGCCACCACGGCGAGTGGGTGGAGCCGGTCAGCAGCAACTACCGGGGCTACGACGTGTGGGAGCTGCCGCCCAACAGCCAGGGCATTGCGGCGCTGCAGATTCTCAATGTGCTGGAGGGCTATGACTTCTCGAAGATCGCCTTCGGCTCACCCGAACATGTGCACCTGTTCGTGGAGGCCAAGAAGCTGGCCTTTGCCGATCGCGCGCGGTTCTATACCGACCCGGCGTTCCATCCGGCGCCGGTGGACCGGTTGATCTCCAAGGGCTACGCGGCCGAGCGTCGCACGCTGATTTCGATGGACAAGGCCCTGCGCGAAGTGCAGCCCGGCACGCCGAAGCAGTTGGAGGAGGGCGACACGATCTACATGACCGTGGCCGACGCAGACGGCATGATGGTGTCGCTGATCCAGTCCAACTACCGTGGCATGGGCAGCGGCATGGCGCCGCCGGGACTGGGCTTCATCCTGCAGGACCGCGGCGAGATGTTCGTGCTGCAGAAGGATCACCCCAACGGGTACGCGCCGGGCAAGCGCCCGTTCCAGACCATCATTCCGGCGTTCGTCACCAAGGACGGCAAGCCGTGGATGAGCTTCGGGGTGATGGGCGGTGCGATGCAGCCGCAGGGCCACGCGCAGATCGTGATGAACATGGTCGACTTCGGCATGAACCTGCAGGAAGCCGGCGACGCGCCGCGCATCCAGCATGAAGGGTCGACCGAGCCGACCGGGCAGGCGACGGCGATGAGCGATGGCGGTGAGGTCAATCTGGAGACGGGCTTCCCGTACGAGACCGTGCGTGCGCTGATGCGCAAGGGGCACCGGGTGGTGTTCGCCGATGGCCCGTATGGCGGATACCAGGCGATCCTGCGCGATCCGGAAACCGGCGTGTATTACGGCGCATCGGAAAGCCGCAAGGACGGACAGGCCGCCGGATATTGAGCAGCCCCGGGTAGAGCCGACCGTTGGTCGGCTGCTCCTGGTTGAGGCGCTGATACAGCCGGGTAGAACCCGGCTCTACGGTGCCATAGCCGGGTAGAACCCGGCTCTACGGGGCGCGGGCGGCTTCGTCGCGGGTTTCTTCCTGCGCGGCGATCTCGCGCTCGATCCATTCGTCCATCATCCGTCGCGCCCGCTGCGCGCGACGGCGCTGCAGCGCGTACTCCATGTCCAGCACGCGGTACAGCGACCACATCACCAGCAGCATCAGCAACGCGAATGGCAGTGCGGCGATGGTGATCATGCCCTGCAGCGCCTCCAGGCCGCCGGCCAGCAGCAGCACCCCGGCGATCAGCGCGATGGCCACGCCCCAGGTCATGCGGCGCGACAGCGGCGGGTCGCCGGCCTCGTCGGTGGACATGCTGGCCAGTACCAGCACCGCCGAATCGGCCGAGGTCACAAAGAAGATGATCAGCAGCACAAGCGCGATCACCGACAGCACCGTGGGCAGCGGCAGGCTGTCGAACATGGTGAACAGCACGGTCTCATAGCCGTTGCCCAGGGCCTGCGCCAGATCCACGTGGCCGAAGATCTGCGACCACAGCGCGGTACCGCCGAACACCGAGAACCACAGGAAGCCCAGCACGCTCGGCGCGATCACCACGCCCAGCACGAACTCGCGGATGCTGCGCCCACGCGATACGCGGGCGATGAACGAACCCACGAACGGTGCCCACGCGATCCACCATGCCCAGTAGAAGATCGTCCAGTCGGCCACCCAGGTGCTGCCCGAGAACGGCGACATGCGCAGGCTCATCGTCACCAGCTGGTTGAGGTACGAGCCGATCGTGGTGGTGAAGGTGTCGAAGATGAAGCCGGTCGGGCCCAGCACCAGCACCAGTGCCAGCAGCAGCGCAGCCAGCGCGAGGTTGAAGTTGGACAGCCACTTGATGCCGCGGTGCACGCCGCTGGTCGTGGAGGCCATGTACATCACGAAGGCGACGGCAATGATGGTCAGCTGCACGGGAATCGAGGCGCGCAGGCCGAACACGCGCTCCAGCCCGGCGGCGATCTGGATGGTGCCGAACCCCAGCGTGGTGGCCACGCCGATCGCGGTCGCGACCACGGCGGCCACATTCACCACGGTGCCCATCCAGCCGCGGTGGCGCGCGCCGATCAGCGGCTGCAGCAGGTCACTGATCAGGCCGCGTCCGTTGCGGTTGAACTGGAACCAGGCCATCGCCAGGCCGATCAGCGCATAGATGGCCCACGGATGCAGACCCCAGTGGAAGAACGCATAACGCATAGACGCCCGCGCCGCCTCCATGCTCTGCGGTGCCAGCCCTTCCGGCGGTTTGACGAAGTGCGAGATCGGCTCGGCCGCGCCCCAGAACACCAGTCCGATGCCCATGCCGGCGGCGAACAGCATCGACATCCAGCTGGCGTTGGAGAAGTCCGGTTCGGCATCCTCGCCGCCGATGCGCAGGCTGCCGAAGCGGCCGAAGGCCAGGTACATCAGGAACGACAGCGTGATGAACACCACCAGCAGGTACAGCCAGCCGGTACTGCGCACGATGTTGGACAGGCCCAGCTGCACGACGTCGTTGAAGGGGCCGGGTGCGACGCCGGCAGTCAGGACGAGCAGCGCGACCAGCGCGATGGAAATGCGAAACACCATGCAGGGGTTTCTCCAGGAAAGGGGCGCGAGCGGATGCTTGCAGTCTCCAGCGGCACGACGGCAACAACTGGGGCGGAGCCGGACGAATGCCGGTCGGCGGGATGCTCCTGCACCGGACTCAATCCGATGGTCCCCTGCGTGGGCGCAGCGCCAGGCGCCAGGCAGCACGTCACGGGGGGAGAACATCCTCGCGGCGCGATACTACCTGCGCTGACGTAATGAACCCGTTCACAGCGGTGGCATCGGCGGTGTCGATGCGCGGGTCTTTGTGGTCTAATTCGCCTCGAAGCGGGGGTACCGAGGCCATGTGGCCGAGGTTGAGACAGTCCCTTCGAACCTGATCCGGTTGATACCGGCGTAGGGAAGCTTCGCATCCGCTGATGCATTGCGCCGTAGGGCCCCCACGCCCGCAGACCGCCCGCAGTGCGCCCGTCGTGCGCCGCCGTTTCGTCCCTTTCAATACGGATTTCCCGTCACGGACCGCCGGTCCGCGCCCGGGGTCCACACAGGACGATGCCCGATGAACGCACCGCTTTCCACCCTGCAGCAGCAGGCCCAGCAGCTTTCCGGTTCGGTTACGCGACCGATCCCCGGTTCGCGCAAGATCCACGTGCAGGGCTCGCGCAGCGACCTGCAGGTTCCCATGCGCGAGATCGTGCTGACCCGCACGCCGACGTTGTTCGGCGGCGAAGAGAACGCGCCGGTGACCGTCTACGACACCTCCGGCCCCTACACCGATCCGGCCGCCAGCATCGACCTGTCGACCGGCCTGCCGGCGCTGCGCGCGGCGTGGGTGGCCGAGCGGGGCGATACCGAAACGCTGGCAGCCCTGAGTTCGGCGTTCGGCCGGTCGCGCGACACCGATGCGCGCCTCGATGCAGTGCGCTTCCCGTCGCGCACGCTGCCGCGGCGCGCGGTGGCCGGCGCCAACGTCACCCAGATGCACTACGCGCGGCGCGGCATCATCACCCCGGAAATGGAGTTCGTGGCGATCCGCGAAAACCAGCGGCTGGAGGCGATCACCGACGCGACGCTGCGCCGGCAGCACCCCGGCCAATCGTTCGGCGCGTCCATCCCCGCCGTCATCACCCCCGAGTTCGTGCGCGACGAGATCGCGCGTGGCCGGGCCGTGCTGCCCAACAACATCAACCATCCGGAAAGCGAGCCGATGATCATCGGCCGCAACTTCCTGACCAAGATCAACGCAAACATCGGCAACAGCGCGGTGTCCTCGGGCATTGCCGAAGAGGTGGAAAAACTGGTGTGGGCGATCCGCTGGGGCGGCGACACCGTGATGGACCTGTCCACCGGCAGGCACATCCATGAAACCCGCGAGTGGATCATCCGCAACTCGCCGGTGGCGATCGGCACCGTGCCGATCTACCAGGCGCTGGAGAAGGTGGATGGGCGCGCCGAGGAGCTGACCTGGGAGATCTTCCGCGACACGTTGATCGAGCAGGCAGAGCAGGGCGTGGACTACTTCACCATCCATGCCGGCGTGCTGCTCCGCTACGTGCCGCTGACCGCCAAGCGTGTCACCGGCATCGTCTCGCGCGGCGGCTCGATCCTGGCCAAGTGGTGTCTGGCCCATCACAAGGAGAACTTCCTCTACACGCACTTCGAGGAGATCTGCGAGATCATGAAGGCCTACGACGTGACCTTCTCGCTGGGCGATGGACTGCGCCCGGGCTGCATCGCCGATGCCAACGATGCCGCGCAGTTCGGTGAGCTGGAGACGCTGGGCGAGTTGACGAAGATCGCCTGGAAGCACGACGTGCAGACCATGATCGAAGGCCCCGGCCACGTGCCGATGCAGCTGATCAAGGAGAACATGGACAAGCAGCTGCGCGAGTGCGGTGAGGCGCCGTTCTACACGCTGGGGCCGCTCACCACCGACATTGCTCCCGGCTACGACCACATCACCAGCGCGATCGGCGCGGCGATGATCGGCTGGTACGGTACGGCGATGCTCTGCTACGTCACGCCCAAGGAGCACCTGGGCCTGCCCAACCGCCAGGACGTGCGCGACGGCATCATGGCCTACCGGATCGCCGCGCATGCATCGGATCTGGCCAAGGGCCACCCCGGCGCGCAGGTGCGCGACAACGCGCTGAGCAAGGCGCGCTTCGAATTCCGCTGGGAAGACCAGTTCCACCTGGGCCTGGATCCGGAGAAGGCCAAGGAGTTCCACGACGAGACCCTGCCCAAGGACGCGCACAAGCTGGCCCACTTCTGTTCGATGTGCGGCCCGCATTTCTGTTCGATGAAGATCACCCAGGACGTACGCGACTACGCCGCCGGGCAGGGGCTGGACGCGAAGGCCGCGCTGGACGCCGGCATGGCCGAGAAGTCGCTGCAGTTCCGCGACCAGGGGGCGGAGGTCTACCACCCGCAATGACGCGGCGGCCGGGGTGGCAGGTGCCGCCCCGGCATCCTCATGCGTTTGCCCCGGCAACCGCGCTAAGCTCGGCGCCGGACGGCCAGGGGCGGGGAACACGATGGCGATTGCGCGCAGGACCAAATGGCTGGCGATGGCACGCCGGCATCCCTCGGCGTGGCTGCTGGGCGTGCAGCTGCTCGGCGTGCTGCTGTATCCGGCAATGGACGAGGCCGGCGCCAGCCGCGCGCTGTTCGGCGCCTTCGGCATCGCGGTGCTCGGCCTGTCGCTGTGGGTGGTCCGGCGCAGCCCGCTCGGCATGTGGCTGGCGCTGGTGCTGGCGATCCCCTCGGTGGTGTTTTCCATCGCGGGTGCGCTGCTGGAGCGGCCCGGGCTGATCACGACAGCGCAGCTGCTCGAGTGCCTGCTGTACTTCTATACCGCCGGCAGCCTGACCGCCTACATGCTGCAGGATCACAAGGTGACCCGCGACGAGCTCTTCGCCGCCGGTGCGACCTTCACGCTGCTGGCGTGGGCGTTCGCCTTCGCCTTCGCGGTGTGCCAGCAGTGGTATCCGGGCAGTTTTCTCGCCACCAGCGAGAGCGAATTGCGCACCTGGATGGAGCTGCTTTATCTCAGCTTCAGCTTGCTGTCCGGGGTCGGCCTGAGCGATGTCGTGCCGGTGCATCCGCAGGCACGCGCGCTGGTCATGCTGGAGCAGTTTTCAGGCGTTATGTACGTGGCGTTGGTGGTCTCGCGGCTGGTCGGATTGACCATGCTGAGGCATACACGAAACTGAATCCCACCTAAAAATATCGCGCCCGAAGGCGCGAATGGTGAATCAATTTATGTGAATTCATCGGCGAGAGAGAGCCTGTTGTCGGCCACGCGCGTAGGCGCGGTTAACCGGCATAGGCTAGTATTCGCGCGCTTCGGTTTTTTTGCTGTTTGCGCTGATGCCTTGTGCGGAATTTGGCGGTTCGTTCGATCTTTCGTGTTGGAGATGAATGCAACGCTGCCGTCGAGCCGGCATTCACCTGTGTCACCTGGAATGATCACCAACGAAAGTGAGCCACCTTCCGCCGACGTGATGAAGATCGGCGACTGCACCGTCATTCTCTCTTCTCGGGAAGTCATGGTGGCAGGCGCCCGTCGGCCGCGACGCCTCACGCCCAAGGCACTGGGAGTGCTCAAGGCGCTCATGCGCGCCCCGGGCGCGGTGGTCACCCGGGATGAACTGTTTGCCGAGGTGTGGCCCGATACGCTGCCCACCAACGATGTGCTCACCCAGGCGGTGACGCAGCTGCGCAAGGCCTTTGCCAGCGATGACGACAGTGGCACCGCCTACATCGAAACCATCGCAAAGACCGGCTATCGCCTGCTGGTGCCGGTGAGCGTGGTCGAGACCCTGCCAGCGTCGCCTGCGCTGGAGGCCGACGACAGCGCGGCCGTGTCGCCGCCGGCCGTCGATGCCGATGTGGCGGCGCCGGCTGCCGCAGCGCCTGCTCCGCGCCGCCGCCGTCGCATCCGCCGCTACGTTCTGCTGGCCATCGGCATCGCGATGCTGGTGGCGCTGCTGGTGATGGCCGCGCTGCTGGTGCGGCGCGAGCAACCCACCTCGGCACTGGACGCCGCCGTCGAGGACGGCACGCGCATTACCGGCAGCCCGCAGCGCCCCTATCGCCTGATCACCGCGACGGCCGGCTTCGAGACCTATCCCACGCTGTCCCCGGACGGCTCCCAGGTGGCCTATGAAGCCGACATGGGCGTGCGGGAGGGCAGCACCATCAAGGTGCAGACCTCCGGCAACACGCCCGCGCGCGCGCTGATCGAGACCCCGGCGGGCCAGTCCGACCGCTTCCCGAACTGGTCGCCGGACGGGCGCGACATCGCCTTTGCGCGCTTTGGAGCCGAAGGCAGCTGCGAGGTGCTCATCGCCAGCGCGACCGGCGGTGCGCTGCGCCACGTGACCCGCTGCGACGGCACCGAACTGCTCAGTTTCGACTGGACGCCGGACGGCCGCGGGCTGATCTTCGGTGCGTTCTCCGGCGCCCATGCGCACCGTGGCATCCGCGTGCTGGACATTGCCAGCGGCCGCTGGACCGCGCTGGCCTACGACACCGGCGAAGACGACTTCGACTATGCCCCGCGTTACTCGCCGGATGGCCGCTGGATCGCGTTCGTGCGCAACCCGCAGGTCGGTGACCTGTGGCGGATGCCGGCCAGCGGCGGCACGCCCGAGCAGCTCACCGACGATTCGGCCGAGATCCGCGGCTGGAGCTGGCGCGGCGACAGCCGCCACATCGTGTTCGGCCGGCGGGTGGACAGCGAGTCGCGCCTGTACGAGCTGGATACGCAGAGCCGGCTGTTGAGGGACGTCGGCCTGGATGACGCGCAGACCCCGGCGGTATCGCGCAACAACGGCATGCTGGCGTTCGTGCACCGGCGTGCCCAGTTCGGGGTGTTCCGTGTGCCGGTGGGGGCCAATGGCCCGGGCACGCCCGAGCGCCTGTTCCCCTCCGGCGGGCGCGATGCGCAGCCGATGGTGTCGCCGGATGGCCGCCAGCTGGTGTTCTCCTCCGACCGTTCCGGCAGTTTCGCGCTGTGGTGGGCAGACCTGGAACGTCCCGATTCGCTGCGCCCGATCGAGGGCCTGCGCCCCGAGGCGCGGCAGGCACCGGACTGGTCCGGTGACAGCCATCGCCTGCTGGTGCTGGGGCGCGACGATCACGGCAATCCGTCGGTCTATGAGGTCACCCCGCGCGATGAACAGGCGCTGCGCCTGCCGTTGCCGGTCGCACAACCGCTGCAGGCGTTGTACGGCGAAGACGATCAGCATGTGCTGGTGATCGAGCGCGATGGCCAGGAGCGGATGCGCCTGCTGCTGTTCGATCGCAGCACGCCAGACTGGCGCCTGCTGGGCAGCATCGAAGGCGTGTCGCAGGCACGTTTTGACCGCAGCGGCCGCCGCGTGCTGTTCACCCGCCTGTCGGCCGGCGGCCTCTGGTCGGCCGATGCGCGGTTGTCGGCCGCCAGCATCCAGCAGGTCAGCGAAGACCGGCCCACGCGCTGGCGCTACCGCACCTGGAGCGTGGCCGGCAACGGCAGCATCGATTACCTGTCCAGCCACCGCGACTGCGCTACGCTGTTCGCGCGGCTGAGTGCGGGTACTGCCGGGGTCGAGCACTGCCTTGACCGTGCGCGCCTGAGCGCGGGCAACGGATTCAGCGCCAATGCCGAGGGCGATGCCGTTTACGTCGCCCTGGCGGTGGCCGATGGGGCCGATATCGGGGTCATGCCGCTGCCGAAACAGACCGCGTCGCTGTTCCCCGCGTTCTCCAGGCTGCTGTTTTTAAAGGGAAATGATCCTTCGTGATTTCTTCGTGGCAACGTCGTCGCGAATTCGGATGAATCTCGCCAGGACTTCCTGAGAACGCCGCCCGACTTGGCAAAACTGGTGGCCAATCAAGGCAAACTCCGGTGCAGTCATGCGTCAGCTCTCCTTGGCCGATCGTGGTCAATCGCTCTCCCTGGACAAGATCGTCGACGACGGCCCGCTGCCGACCTGCCTCGGCGTCGCACGGCTGGGCAGCCTGCAGACCGCCGGCAACACGTTCACCGTGTGGATGCAGCTGCGCGGCAGCGCCTGGGTCGAATCCAAGGAAGGCCGGTTCCGTCTGCGCCAGCGCGAGTGGATCGCCTTCGAGAAGGAATCGCGCCCGATGGTGCAGGCCGGTCGTGATGGGCTGTGCATCGGCCTGAGCCTGGCACCGGAAGCGCTGCGCGCGCTCGGCGAGCTGGCCGACTGCGGCCTCTACGCCGGCCGCGGCAGCATGAGCCGCAGCGAAGTGCGCGTGGCGTTGCGGTTGTGGCGCGATGCGCTGGCCAGCGGCCAGCCCGCGCAGGCGCTGCGCCCGGTGCTGCTGCACCTGGCCTCGCTCCAGCACGGCATGGCCACCGGCGTGCAGCGCTGCCCGGGGCGTTCGCGCTCGCGCAAGCGCCAGGTGTTCGGGCGCATGCAGCGTGCGCGTCTGTACCTGGAGGGCAACAGCCACCGCGTGGTGCGCATCGGCGAACTGGCCGAGCTGACCAACTTCTCCAGTTGGTACCTGTCCAAGACCTTCCAGAGCCTGTACGAAGAGAGCCCGCAGTCGCTGTCGGCCCGCCTGCGTCTGGAGCGTGCCGCCGATCTGCTGCGCGATACGGACATGATGGTGGGCGAAGTAGCCGCCGCCAGCGGATTTGACAACTGCTGCAGCTTCGCACGGGCCTTCCGCGCCCGTTACGGGCAGTCTGCGTCACGCTACCGCGAAGCACTCGCGACCTTGTCGCCAGAATCGGCAAAGTCATCGGTTGTCTCACGCAAAAAAATCGCTGCAACGCAATCGTAACTTTCCGAGGCGTTTTAACACGCTACTAACGTACCTTGGAGAGATAAATGAATTTTCGTACTCCCGCAGTGCGGCTGGGCCTTCTGCCCGCCGGCATTGCGCTTGCCCTGACGCCGACCTTTGCATCGGCGCAGGAAGCGGGTGGCACGACCGACCTTGACCGCATCTCGGTCACCGGCTCGCGCATCCGCCAGGCCAGCATGGAAACCGCCCAGCCGGTGATCGCGCTGCAGCGCGCCGACATCGAGAAGCAGGGCTTCACCAGCGTTGCCGACATCGTCCAGAACCTGTCCGCCACCGGCTCCCCGGCGATCAGCCGCGCCGACGCGCTGTCCTCGGGCGAAGAAGTGGGCGGCCAGTACGTCAACCTGCGCAACCTTGGCCCGGAGCGCACCCTGGTGCTGCTGGACGGCAAGCGCATGGGCGTCAGCTCGGGCGGCTACACCGATCTCGCTTCGATCCCGACCTCGGTCGTGGAGCGCATTGAAGTCCTGACCGACGGCGCTTCGGCGATCTACGGTTCGGATGCCATCGCCGGCGTGATCAACATCATCACCCGCAAGAACTTCGACGGCCTCGAAGCCAGCGTCTACAAGGGCCAGTACGGCCAGGGCGACGGCGACAAGACCACCTACAACTTCGTTTACGGCCAGACCGGTGAACGCGGTTCGGTCACCTTCGGCGCCGAGTACAGCGAAGAAGAGCCGGTGCTTGCCAAGGACCGTCGCTTCAGCGCCTACGCCAACGGCTACCGTCACCCGAGCCCGACCGCCGACGACAGCAACGGCTGGAGCGCGATCACCGAGAAGGGCGTGCTGGTCACCCCGGGTGGCAACTACGTGCTCAACCCGGGTGGTGACTCGAGCAACTTCGGCGACTACCACGCGCTGACCAACGACGACCTGTCCAACCCGTCGCAGCAGATGTTCCTGTCGACCGGCATCAAGCGTCGTTCGGTGTTCACCAACGGTCAGTTCGATTTCACCGACAACATCCGCGGTACCGCCAGCGTTCTGTACACCGAACGCGAAGCGCTGCAGCAGATCGCCGGCTACCCGTACCGTTCCGGTGCGTATGACACCGCGATGTCGGCCAACAGCGTCTTCAACCCGCTGGATACCGACGTCGACTTCATGCGCCGTACCTGGGAAGTGCCGCGTCAGACCAAGTCCGAGCTGAACACCTTCCGCTTCAGCGGCGGTCTGGAAGGCTCGTTCGAGTTCGCCGACAAGTACTTCGACTGGGATGTGGGCTACGTCTACAACCGCAACAAGGGCGTCAAGACCGGCACCGGCAACCTGTTCATTCCGAACGTGCGCAATGCTGTCGGCGCGTCGTACCTGGATGACAACGGTATTGCCCGCTGCGGCACCGCGGCTGCCCCGATCGCCGGCTGCACCCCGTGGAACCCGCTGCTGCCGTACGGCTCCACCGCTGACGGTTCGCTGTCGAACCCGGAACTGCAGAAGTACCTGTTCCTGCCGACCCACGACACCTCGGTCACCACCAGCAAGGTCTACAGCGCCAACCTGAGCGGCGCCATCGCGACCCTGCCGGCCGGCGACCTGTCCTTCGCGGCCGGTTACGAGCACCGCGAAGAAGACGCCGAGTACACCCCGGATGCGCTGCTGCAGTCGGGCCTGAGCACCGATCTGGCCGGTGCGCCGACCACCGGTGGCTACAAGCTGGACGAGTTCTACCTGGAACTGAACGTGCCGATCCTCGCCGATCTGCCGTTCGCCAAGGAACTGTCGGTCGACATGGCCGGCCGTTACTCGGACTACAACACCTTCGGCGACACGGTGAACAGCAAGTTCGGCCTGAAGTGGAAGCCGACCGACGACCTGCTGGTGCGTGGTACCTACGCCACCGGCTTCCGTGCACCGACCGTGGCCGACCTGTACGGCGGCATCTCGCAGACCTTCGACAAGTACACCGACCCGTGCGACACCATGTTCGGTGCAGCCGTGCGCAACCCGGACGTGGCTGCACGCTGCGGCGGCGCAGTGCCGGCCAACTTCCGTCAGGAAGCCTCGGGCGGCATCGATGCGACCGGCCCCGGCTCGCAGTCGAACTACGCGTACCTGTCCGGTTCCAATGACGCGCTGCTGCCGGAAACCTCCAAGACCTGGACGCTCGGCCTGGTCTACAGCCCGAACTTCGTGCAGGGCCTGGACGTCAGCCTGGACTGGTGGAAGATCCGCATCGACAACGTCATCGCGGCGGAGTCGGTCACCTCGATCCTCAACCAGTGCTACGTGCTGAACAACGCCAACGCCTGTGGCCGCGTCTCCCGTGATGCGGATTCGGGCCAGGTGGTCGATGTGACCCGCAGCCTGATCAACGCCGGCTACCAGGAAACCGCAGGTTACGACCTGGGCGTCCGTTACCGCCTGCCGGAACTGGCGATCGGCAACTTCGTCATCGACTGGAAGACCACCTATGTGGACTACCTCGAGTACAAGCGCGACAACGAAGCTGAAACCGCCGTCGAGCAGCACAACGGCTGGGGCACCGGCGACTGGGGTGCCAACTTCCGCGTGCGTTCGAACCTGAACGTCGATTGGAGCTACGGCAACTTCGGCGTCAACTGGGGCGTGCGTTACTACTCCGGCCTGAAGGAAGAGTGCTCCTACGACCGCGATGGCGGCCCGGAGTGCAACAACCCGACGTACTCCTCGGACTACACGCTGGCGATCCCGGTGCGCAACACCGGTTCGAACACCTTCCACGACCTGCAGGTGCGTTACACGACCCCGTGGAATGCCACCGTGTCGGCCGGCGCGAACAACGTGTTCAACCACGAAGGTCCGCTGATGTACAGCCAGCCGAACTCGAGCTTCGCCTACTACGGCGGCTTCGACATCGGTCGCTTCTACTACCTGAAGTACACCCAGCGCTTCTGATCCATCGACGCACTGGTGCAGCACAAGGAGGGCGGACCGCAAGGTCCGCCCTCTTTCTTTTCGATCGCTCAAAAAAAAGCGCGCCCTTGCGGACGCGCCATCGGGGGGCTGCGTGCGTCGACGCCTCAGGCGTCGGCGGCCACCAGCCCCATCAGGGCGTTGGCATGATCGCGCCACTGCGGCAGCTTGTTGAGCACGCCGGCCCGCTGCAGGTACTCCTCGTCGACCGGATCGCCGTTGATCAGCGCCAGTGCGACGTGCACCGCGCCGGTCACCCAGAAGCTGCGGGTATTGGAGCGCTGCGGCTGCAGGTGGAAGGCGACCGCCTCGATGATCGGCATCGGCAGGCCCCACAGGCCGAGGAGGTAGGCACCGGCTTCGGCGTGGCCCGGGCGGTCGTCGCCGTCGGCGGCTTCGCCCCGCTCGTTGCGTACGCCCGGCAGCAGCAGGCCGATGTCGGCCAGCAGCGCGGCCGTGGCGCCCAGTTCGGCGCTGGAATCGGGCAGCAGCTTGGCGGCCAGGCGCGAGGCCAGCAGCGCGCGCTGCTGCAGCGAGTTGCGCTCGGCACCGGACAACGGCTGGGCCGAGAACACTTCGCTGGCCAGGACCAGGTCGCGCAGCGTCGACAACCCGAGCCGGGTCACCGCGGTACGCAGGTCGGAGATGATCCGGCCGCTGTTGAAGAAGGCCGAGTTGGACAGCTGCAGCACCTTGGCCGCGATCGCCGGGTCGGCGGCGACCAGCTTGGCCACGTCGGCGGTGTCGGTGTCGTCATCGTGCTCCAGCGCCTGGGTCAGGCTCAGGTACAGATGCGGCGGCGAGGGCAGCTTCTCGATCCGGCCGATGGCACTGCGCAGGCGTTCGCTGTCGAGCAGCTCACGCAGTTCTTCCAGGCTGGTCAGGGCTTCCAGCAGCACTTCCGGTGCCAGCGGCATCGGCAGGAAGCGGTGCGCCACGCCGATCAGGCGGGCCGGCGGCGGGCGGGTGCCCACGCTGGCTTCCACCAGTGCGATGCGGATGGTTTCCGGGCGAAGCGTACGGATCTGCCCCAGCAGCGTGGTCGCGGTGAGGTCCGGCAGAACCGGGCAGACAATGACCGCATCCACGGGCGAGCCGGCCACGATGCTCATCGCGCCCTGGCCATCCGCAGCGGTCAACGGTTGCCATTCTTCCCCAAGATCGGCAATGAACTCCAGCAGCTCAGCCGACAGGCTGGCCTGGTCCCCAACAAGCAGAATGCGCACGACACTGTCCCCTGGCTGACCACGGTGAAGCGCACCGTGGACGGTGTGAAGAGACGCAATGTACCCAATCCGGCACAAATAGTGATGTGCCGCATTCAAAAAACGTGATGCGCATCGCTCCGGCAGCGGGTGCCGGAGCGATGTTGTTCAGCCTC
Organism: Stenotrophomonas sp. GZD-301; assembly: GCF_049310345.1. Taxonomy (NCBI): domain Bacteria; kingdom Pseudomonadati; phylum Pseudomonadota; class Gammaproteobacteria; order Lysobacterales; family Lysobacteraceae; genus Stenotrophomonas; species Stenotrophomonas sp. GZD-301. Next base: position 24,859 of record NZ_JBMOWY010000001.1, read on the forward strand.
AGGCGTTGCCGTTGAGGTAACGCTGATGGGCGTCGATCAGGATCTGCTTGGCCTCGGCGGCGCCGCCCCAGCCATCCAGCTTGACCCACTTGCCCTTCTCCAGATCCTTGTAATGCTCGAAGAAGTGGCCGATGCGCTCCAGCCAGTGGCTGGACACCTGCTCGATATCCTCGACATGGGCGTAGCCGCTGAAGATCTTGGCGATCGGCACGGCCAGGATCTTCTCGTCGCTGCCGGCCTCATCGCTCATCTTGAGCACGCCGACCGGACGGCAACGCACCACCGAACCCGGCACCAGCGGCAACGGCAGCACCACCAGCACGTCGGCCGGATCGCCGTCGCCGCACAGGGTGCTCGGCACGTAGCCGTAGTTGCAGGGGTAGCGCATCGGGGTGGACAGGATGCGGTCGACGAAGATCGCGCCGGTTTCCTTGTCCACTTCGTACTTCACCGGCTCCGAGTCCTTCGGGATCTCGATGATGACGTTGATTTCTTCCGGCGGGTTCTTGCCGGGCGAGACGAGTTCCAGACCCATTGAGGTGTGCTCCGAGAGGGGGATGTTGGCGTACAGCCCCCCATTTTATGCCTTTGGCGGGCCGCGTGCAGATCGGGCGGTACCCACCCAACGGGGCGGGGGATTCCGACGCTGGCGCGCGGGGCGTGCTTATCGGCGGGGCCAGGCTGACGGCGCAGGGTAGGGCCATACCCCTCTGGAGAGCCCGATGGCCACTGCCTGCTTCCGCGTCTGCCTCGCCCTCCTGCTCGGGCTGTGCCTGGCCGCGCCCCTGCAGGCCGCCGGCCCGCGCTTCATCGACCTGGCCGCGCGGGTCGGGCCGGACGAATCCGCCGACGACACCGCCTACCACGAGCTCAACCGCTGGCTGATGCTGGAATTCAACGACCTCTGCGAGGACTTCTTCTGCGAGGGCGCCCATGACAACTACCGGCCGCTGCGTCTGGCCTGCGTGGTCGATACCCGCGACGACACCCTGCAGCAGTGCCGCTTCCCGGTAGCGGCCAGCCGCGATCACATCGACCCGGACAGCGGCGCGCTGCGTACCGAGGTACTGCACTGGCTGTGTCCGCTCCCGCTGCCGCGCCGGCTGCCGGTGGCGAGCTTCCTGGCCGCGATGGAGTGGCAACCCGACAGCTCCGGCCACCTGTTCAACCCCCTGCCTGGCAGCGGGCGCTCGATGTTCGAGTTCCTGCGGGACTGCCTGCCTTGATGCCTGCCCTGCGGCGTCCTGTCCCGGACGTCGCCCTACACGGAGTTCTTCGATGAAAGCCAGATCCCTGCTGCTGTTGACCGCCCTGATGGCCGCGCCTGGTGCGCCGGCCGCCGCCGCCACCGCACCGCCGTCCCACGTCGACCTGGTCGACTACCCGCACACCCAGGCGAACTGGGACGCGTTCCATGACCTGCGCGGGCGGTTGATGGCCGGCTTCGAGGATGTCTGCGCCGACACGTTCTGCGAGGGAGCGTACAGCGACTACGAAGCGTTCCAGCTGCGGTGCTCCGTGGCGGCCAATGCCGGCACCGTCAGCGACTGTCGCTGGGCATTCGCCGCCAGCGAACTGGATGTGGACCGGTCCACTGGCGCCATCCTGGCCCAGCAACCCACCTGGCTGTGCAGCCTGCCCATTCCGCCGGGTACGTCGGTGGAGACCTTCTTTGCGGCGCTGGAAGGCCCCAAGGCGATCTTCCGCAGGCTTCCGGGGGCGGAGATGTCCATCTTCGAGGCACTGGGCGACTGCCTGCGCTGATCCTGCCGGGGTGCAGCCCTCAAGCGTCCCGGTGACAGGGCAGGTAGCCTGTCGGCATGGATTCGCTGACCGCCGCCGCCGCGCGTGCCCTTGCCAGCGGCGACGCGCTTGCCGCCCTCAAGCATGTGGCGGTGGCGGCAATACCGGGGTGGTGCGCGCGGTGCGGGTCCCCGGACGCGGCCGAGCAGGGCAGCCCATCCAAACGTGACGCATTCTCATTTGCGGAGTAACATGCCGCGCCTCGTGGCGGCCGCTGGCCGCCGCGCCCCTGCCGTCCGATCGTTGCCGTGTCCGCCGCCATGTCCACCAATGCCTCGACCCTGACCGAGCTGCTGATCCGCGAACGCCCGGCGCTGCTGCGCCTGGTGCAGCGCATTCTGGGCAGTGACGCGACCGCCGAAGACGTGATCCAGTCCGTCTGGTTCAAGGCGCGCGGCGTGGACAGCGCGCAGCAGATCGACAACCCGCGCGCCTACCTCTATCGGTTGGCCACCAACCTGGCCACCGACCACGGCCGCGAGCGCACCCGGCGCACGCGGCTGCTGGCCGAGCACTACCTGTGGGGCCCGGACGAGGTGCTGTCCACCGAAGAACAGGCGATGGCGCAGGACGAGCTGCAGCGGGTGCTGCAGGCGGCCGAGCACCTGCCCGAACCGACCCGCACCATTTTCCGCCTGCATCGGCTGCAGGGCATGACCCAGGCCGACGTCGCCCGCCGGCAGGGGGTCTCGGTAACGACCGTGGAGAACCATGTGCGCACGGCGCTGCAACGCCTGGCGTGGGCCCGCGCCGGGCGCTGAGACCGGCCCTGTACCCTGTCTTGGGGGCGCACCGCCCCCGTTCGTCTTGTTCCTGATGATGCCCGCCGGTGTCGTCGCTCCATCCGCCTCCGATCGTGCAGACCGCCAGCCATGAGCCCGCAGCAGCCCACCCCGCCGTCTTCCGCGCCCACGCCCGTGGCGGAACAGGCGCGCGCCTGGATCGCGTGGCTGGCGTCTGGGGCGGCGGACGACCCTGTGCGCATGCAGGCCTTCGAGTATTGGCTGGCCGAGCCGGGCCATCGCCGCGCGTTCGAGTACGAACGCCAGCTCTGGCGCAGCATGGGGCCGCGTCCCCCGGTGGCGGCGCCGGTTGAGGTGCATGCACCGCGCCGCCGCCGCCGGCTGCGCGTGGGCGTGGCCGCCGCCGCCGTGCTGGCGCTGGCCTGGAGCGCGCCGGAGGCGTGGCTGCAGCTGCGGTCGGACCACCGCACCGGCACCGCCACCGAAACCGTGGCGCTGCCCGATGGCAGCCGCGCCGTGCTCGATGCCGATTCGGCAATCGCGATCCGCTTCGATGGCCGCCGCCGGCAGGTCGATCTGCTGCGTGGCCGCGCCTGGTTCGAGGTGGCGCCCGATCCGCAGCGACGTTTCCTGGTGAACGCGCAGGGCGGGGTGGTCGAAGACATTTCCACCGCGTTCGTGGTCGACAGCGGGCCTGCGGCGGTGGAAGCCACGGTCGAACAGGGGCGGGTACGCGTGGCCGCCCATGAGGACGGCGGCTGGACCTATCTGCAGGCGGGGCAGCGCGCGACGTACGCCCCGGGCGGCCGGGTCGAGCGCGGGCCGGACATGGCCCTGGACCGCATCGCACCGTGGCGCCAGGGCGAGCTGCTGCTCGACGCGGTCGACGTGCGTGACGCCGTTGCCCGGATCGGGCGTTACCGCACCGGCCCGACCTTCGTGCGGGGCGATGTGTCGCGCCTGCCGGCGGTGAGCGCGGCGTTTCATATCGATCGGCCCGAACAGGCGCTGGATGCGCTGGCCGGCACCGCCGGGCTGCGTGTGACCCGCCTGCCGCTGGGCGTGGCGATCGTGCGTCCCGCTGCGGCGCCGACGCCGGACTGACCGCGCACGCAACACGCGGCCGGGGCGTTCCGCATTTCCCCTTGGGGCTGGCGCCGCGCCGCGCGTCTTACCCCCGAACGTACCCGCCGCCGCCACGTACGTCCGCCGTGCCCGCACCTCGCGCGGGTCATCCGCCTTCGTGGCATCGCATTCCGACAGGTTTCCTCATGCGTATTTCTTCCCGCCCGGGCCTTCGCCCGCGCCCGTCCCGCCTGTGCGTCGCCCTGCTGGCGGCTGGCCTGGCCTCCCTCACCGCCATGCCGGCGCTGGCCCAGTCGACCGGCGATGCCACCGCCGCCACGCACCGCTTCGACATTCCGGCGCAGCCGCTGGGCGAGGCCCTGCGCAGTTTCATGCGCCAGTCCGGCATCCAGGTCGCCTATCCGGCGGCGTTGGCCAATGGCGTGACCTCCACCGCCGTGAGCGGTGAACTGGATGCGTCGTCGGCCCTGGTCCGCCTGTTGCAGGGCAGCGGCCTGGTGATGCGCCGCGTCGGTCCGGATGCGGTGACGCTGGAGCGAGGCGCAACGGCCACGCGCGCGGACGGCGTCATCGTCACGGACGCCCTGCGCGTGGCCGGCGACCGCACCGACACCGACGGCAGTGGCGGCGACCACACGCTGGATGCCTATCGCACCGCCGGTTCCAGCGTGTACGTCCCGCGCGCGACCATCGAGCGCTTCCGCGGCACGTCCACCGCCGACATCGTCAAGGGCGTGGCCGGTGTCACCGCCGGTGATCCGCGCACGGCCAATGCACTGGACCTCAACATCCGCGGCATCCAGGGGCAGAGCCGCATTCCGGTGATCATCGATGGCGGGCAGTCGACGATGGACACCTACCGCGGCTACGCCGGCCAGTCCCAGCGCACCTACCTGGACCCGGACCTGATTTCCAGCCTGACCATCACCAAGGGCCCGAGCCTGGGCGTGAACGCGTCCGGCGGCATCGGCGGTGTGGTGGAGATGGAAACGCTGAAGGTCGACGACGTGCTGCGCGAAGGCCGCGACAGCGGCGTACGCATCCGCGGCGGCCTGGCCAACAACAGCGCCAACAATGTGCCGGCCTACAGCGGCGTGCCGCGCACCGACCGCAACGCCACCGGCAGCCAGTTCTTCAACATCGCCGGTGCCAAACACTGGGACAGCGTCGATCTGGTGGCCGCGTATGCGCGCCGCGACCAGGGCAACTACTTTGCGGGCAAGCACGGCTACGACGATTTCCCGCAGACCCGCCGCACCCTGGCGCCGCTGAATCCGCCGCGCACCGAAGTGTTCAATACGTCCTCCGAGTCCGAGTCATTCCTGCTCAAGGGCACCTGGCGCATCGACGAGAACCAGACGCTGGAAGGCGGCTACCGCCGCTATGAAGGTGAGCAGGGCGAGATCATGGCTTCGCAGATCATCCGCGTGGACCGCGACCGCGTGCCGCAGTGGGAACCGGGCCGCATCGACCTGGACGCGTACAACCTGCGCTACCGCTTCAACCCGGACAACGACCTGGTCGATCTGAAGGCCAACCTCTGGTACACCGACGCGCACAGCCTGATGTACAACGGCCTGACCGGGATCACGCCGTGGTACTTCGATCGCCGCACCGAGTGGTACGACGGCCCGACCTTCAACACCGACCCGGGCTACAAGAGCGCCTACCGCAACAGCATGCAGCAGTCGCGGCTGGGCCTGGACGTGGGCAACACCACGCACCTGACCAACGATGCGGGCCTGTTCACGCTCAACTACGGCCTGTCCTACAGCGATGAGGACGTGGGCCCGGGCCGCAACGCGCCGATCATGCACGACGACCTGATCAACAACCGCTTCCTGCGCAATGCCGAGCGCAAGGAATACAGCGCCGTGGCATCGGTGAAGTGGGAACCGGACGAGCACTGGGAGCTGATGCTGGGCGGGCGCTACAACCGCGTGGACGTGCATGACCGCAACCGCCTGGCCACGCCGGAGACCTACGGTGTGATCGGCCAGTACCGCTACACGCAGCTGCTCAACGGCAATCCGAACCTGCCGTCGTGGCGGGCCACGCGCATTGCGATGCTGAACTGGTATCCGGATGCGAACGGCCAGTTCACCCAGGCCTCGCTGCTGGCTTCGCCGTACAAGCAGGGCACGGTGGCCGACATCGCCGGCTGGAACTTCTACGACGCCGACGACGCCGAAGACCTCAGCGTGCCGGTCAGCTGGACCTGGTCCAAGCCGATCCGTCGCCGCGACAGCGCGTTCATGCCGTCGGCCAGCGTGGCCTACCGCTTCACCGAAGACACGATGGTGTACGTGAAGTACGCCGAAGGCGTGAAGCTGCCGAGCCTGTTCGAGTCGACCCTGGGCCTGTTCACGGCCGCCAAGCCGGTCGGTGAACTCAAGCCCGAGCGTGCCGGTACCTGGGAAGTGGGCGCGAGCACCGTGCAGCACGACCTGTTCGTCGACGGCGACCGCGCGGCGTTCAAGCTGGCCTACTTCGATACGCGCATCGATGACCTGATCACCCGCGACTACCGCACCCTGTCGGCCGGCTACATCCGCAACATCGACCGCTTCAAGGTGTCGGGCATGGAGTTCCAGTCCAGCTACGACGCCGGCAAGGTGTTTGCCGATCTGTCGGCGCACTACTACTTCCAGGCCAAGACCTGTGCCCCGGACATCGCCGCCGAGCGTCGCGCGTATGGCGTGCAGCGCAGGATCGAGGAACTGAAGAACACCCCGGACTGCGTCGACGGCGGCTTTGAAGGCTCCTACAGCAATACCCAGAACCCGCCGCGCTACACCGTCAACATGACCCTGGGGTCGCGCCTGTTCGACGAACGCCTGACCTTCGGTACGCGCGTGATCCACAACGCCGGCCCGATCAGCAAGCTGGACAAGGAGTGGAACGTGGGCCTGTCGGCCATCCAGCAGCTGTACCGGCCGAACACGCTGGTGGATCTGTTCGCCAGCTGGCGTGCCACCGAGCAGCTGGCGGTGGACCTCAACGTCGACAACCTGACCGACCGTTACTACCTGGACCCGCTGGCGCTGGGCATCATGCCGGCCCCGGGCCGCACCGTGCGGCTGGCGCTGACCTACCGCTACTGAGTCCGTGCAGGACAGGGGCCGGCCACGGCCGGCCCCACCGCGTCACCGGCTCACAGACCGGTGGCGCGCTTCACTGCTGCTTCGTGCAGCGCCTCGCCCAGCTCATCGACCACGATCGCCCAGTCGGCATCGGACCTGAGCTGCTCGGCGAGGAACTGGCGCTGCCCCTCGTTCCAGAACGGCGCATCGACCAGGGCGACCTCGGTGGGCAGCTGATGGCCGGCGATGAACGCGGCGATCGCGTCCGGGCTGGAGTCCAGACCCAGCTGCAGAAACAGGTTGGTCATGCGGGGTTCGGTGGTGATCATCGAAAAACCTTGGCAACGGGGGTGATCCCCATTATCGACGCACGCCGGTGAAGCCGTCATCGCCACCGGCACGGCAATCGGGGTTGGGGAAGCGATCGTGTCAGTCGTCCAAGCAGGGACCCCGTACACGCCGAGCCCCATGATCGCCACCGACCTTCTTCCCGCCACCCGCAGCCAGCGCCTGAAAGCAGCCACCCGCGACAGCCACGGCGCCCTGGACAAACGCATCATGGCCGGCGACATCTTCGCCAGCCGCGCGCAGTTCGCCCGCTTTCTGCGTGTGCAGTACCGCTTCCACCGCGATATCGACGCGCTGTACGCCAACGCCGCGCTGGACGCGCTGCTGCCCGACCTGGATACCCGTCGTCGCCTGCCGCTGATCGCACGCGACCTGGGCGATCTGGAACAGACCCTGCCGGGCCCGGTGCCGATGCGCCTGGACCCGGACCTGCCGCTGCCCGCCGCGCTCGGCTGGCTGTACGTGGCCGAAGGCTCCAACCTCGGCGGCACCATCCTGTACAAGATGGCCGCCAAGCTCGGTCTGGATGCCGGGTTCGGCGCACGCCACCTGGCCGCGCATCCGGACGGGGCCGCGCGCCACTGGCGCGAATTCACCGCGGCATTGGACGGCGTGGCGCTGGACGATGTGCAGGAACAGCAGGTCATCGATGCCGCCGACGCCGCCTTCCGCAGCGTGCACGGTCACGTCGAGCTGGAATTCGCATGAGCCACGCACCCGCCCTGCGGGGCCGTGTCGGCCCGACCTGATGCGCTGGCTCTGGTTCTGCCTGGGGTGGTTGATGGTGGCGCTCGGCGTCATCGGCGCGTTGCTGCCGGTGATGCCCACCACCATCTTCCTGATCCTGGCGGTCGGCTGTTTCGCGCGCAGCTCGCCGCGTTTCGAGCGTCGCCTGCTCGATCACCCGCGCTACGGCCCGGCCCTGCGGCTGTGGCGCGAGCAGGGCGCGGTCAGTGGCAAGGGCAAGGCGTTCGCCGCCGGCGGCATGGCGCTGGGCTTTGCGCTGTTCTGCTGGGGTGCCCAACCCTCGTGGCGCCTGCTGCTCGGCGTGGGACTGTTCTTCGCGGTGAGCGCGGCGTATGTCCTGTCCCGCCCGGCGCCCCGGCTGGATGCCGCACCGCTGTCGGTTCCCCCGGTCGTCGCCGCGCAGGATGCGCGCGCCGCCGATGCATCCTCTCCTTACGAAGATCCAGACGATGACGCTTCCTGTTGATGTTCCTGCCGCTGCCGCTGCCGCGGCGCTGTCGCACGACCTCACGCCGTGGGGCATGTACCTGGCGGCCGACGCGGTGGTCAAGGCGGTGATGCTGTTGCTGGCCGCCGCATCGGTGGCCACCTGGACGGTGCTGCTGGCCAAGGGCTGGGCGCTGTCGCGGCAGGCGCGCCGGTTGCGTGCCGCGCGCGCGCTGCTGCTTAACGCCGCCCACCTGCCGGCGCCCGATGCAGCGGCGGATGCCGTGCTGGGGCAGGGCGCGGCGCATGCCCTGATCGAGGCGGCGCGCACCGAGCTGCGCCTGTCCGGCGATGGCGCCGACGCGGCTGGCATCAAGGAGCGCATCGGATCGCGGCTGGAGCGCATCGAGCTGGCCTACGCGCGGCAGATGCGCAGCGGCGTGGGCCTGCTGGCCAGCATCGGCGCGATCGCGCCGTTCGTGGGGTTGTTCGGCACCGTGTGGGGCATCATGAACAGCTTCATCGGCATCGCCGATGCCAACACCACCAACCTGGCCGTGGTCGCCCCGGGCATCGCCGAGGCGCTGCTGGCCACCGCACTCGGCCTGGTCGCGGCGATTCCCGCCGTGGTGATCTACAACCATTTCGCGCGGGTGCTGGCCGGACTGCGTGCGCTGGCGGGCGATGTCTCCGCGGCCGTGCAGCAGCTGGTGTCACGCGACCTCGACCGCCGCGGCACCGCCGTGGCGGCGCGCTGAGGCGGCCAGCATGGCACTGCGTACCGCCCGCCACGACGAGGACACGCTGGAGGAAACCCACGCGATCAACGTCACCCCGTTCATCGACGTCATGCTGGTGCTGCTGATCATCTTCATGGTTGCCGCACCGCTGGCGACGGTCGATCTGCCGGTGGACCTGCCGGCCAGCAACGCACGCCCGCAGCCACGCGACAGCGAGCCGGTCTACCTGACGGTGCAGAACGACCTGCGCTGGAGCGTCAACGACACGGCCGTGGAGGCCGGGGCGCTGAAGGCGGCGCTGGATCGCGCCGGCGACGGTACCCCGGCGCAGCGTGTCTTCGTGCGTGCCGACAAGGGCGTGCCGTATGACGCGCTGATGCAGGCGCTCAACGCGCTGCGCAGTGCCGGCTACACCAAGGTGGCGCTGGTTGGCCTGGAACAGCCGGCACCATGAGGCGGCGCGATGAGATGCAGGTGCCCTGGGCAATCAGCCTGGGCATCGTGGTCGCGGTGTATGCGGCACTGATCGGCGGCGTGCTCTGGTGGCACGCGCTGGCGCCGGCACCGGCCATCGCGCTGCCGCCCGAAGCGATCGCTATCGAACTGGCACCGACCGCCGAAGCGCCGCCCGCAGCGGCCACCGAGATTCCGCCGGGGCCGGCCCAGCAGGAGCAGCACCGCCCGCAGCCCACCCCGACGCCGCCGCCACGGCTGGTGCTGCCGTCCGATCCGGAGGCCGCGCTCAGCCAGGCGCCGCAACCGCAGAAACCCCGCGAGCGCGAGGACCCGTCCGACCAGGCCGAGGTCGACCAGACGCTCGCGCCGCCGGACGTGCAGGCGCAGGCGGCGCGGCGCTACGCCGGGCAGCAGACCGTGTCCGGCCAGCGCACCTCAGCGCAGGTCACCTGGCAGGGGCTGCTGCTGGGTCATCTGGAGCAGCACCGGCGCTATCCGCGACAGGCCGAACGGCTGCGCCAGCAGGGCGTGGCCTACGTACGCTTCTCGGTGGACAGGCAGGGGCATGCGAGCAACATCCGACTGGGCACCAGCAGCGGCCATGCGCTGCTGGATGCCGAGACGCTGGACACCGTGCGTCGTGGCAACCCGGTGCCGCCGCCACCGGCGGACCTCCCCGGCGATCCGGTGGAGGTCATGGTGCCGGTGGCGTTTTCCCTGCGCGGGCGCTGACTACAGCAGGGGGACGAGCAGCAGGGCCACGATGTTGATGATCTTGATCAGCGGGTTGATCGCCGGGCCGGCAGTGTCCTTGTACGGATCGCCGACGGTATCGCCGGTGACCGCGGCCTTGTGCGCTTCGCTGCCCTTGCCGCCGAAGTGGCCATCCTCGATGTACTTCTTGGCGTTGTCCCAGGCACCGCCGCCGGTGGTCATCGAGATCGCCACGAACAGGCCGGTCACGATCGTGCCGATCAGCAGGCCGCCCAGCGCGCGCGGCCCGAGCAGCAGGCCGACCACCACCGGTACGGCCACCGGCAGCAGCGAGGGCAGGATCATTTCGCGGATCGCCGAGCGGGTCAGCATGTCCACTGCCTTGTCGTACTGCGGCTTGCCGGTTCCCTGCATGATGCCGGGGATGTCGCGGAACTGGCGGCGCACTTCCTCCACCACCGCACCGGCCGCGCGGCCGACGGCCTCCATCGCCATCGCACCGAACAGGTAGGGGATCAGGCCGCCGATCAGCAGGCCGATGATCACCGTGTGGTCGGACAGATCGAAGGCGAACATCTCGCCGGGATGGGCGGCCTGCAGGTTGTGCGTGTAGTCGGCGAACAGCACCAGCGCCGCCAGCGCCGCCGAGCCGATCGCATAGCCCTTGGTCACCGCCTTGGTGGTGTTGCCCACCGCATCGAGCGGGTCGGTGATGTTGCGGATCTCCGGCGGCAGTTCGGCCATTTCGGCGATGCCGCCGGCGTTGTCGGTGATCGGCCCGTAGGCATCCAGGGCCACGATCATGCCGGCCATCGACAGCATCGCGGTGGCGGCGATGGCGATGCCGTACAGCCCGCCGAAGTAGTGCGCCAGCCAGATTGCCCCGCACACCGCGATCACCGGTAGCGCGGTCGACTTCATCGATACACCGAGCCCGGCGATGATGTTGGTGCCGTGCCCGGTGGTGGACGCCTGCGCGACATGCTGCACCGGCTTGTACTGGGTGCCGGTGTAGTACTCGGTGATCCACACGATCAGCCCGGTCAGCACCAGCCCGATCAGCGCGCAGAAGTACAGGTTCAACGCGCCGTGCGCGTTGTCCGGCATCAGCTGCAGGGTGATCGGATAGAAGGCGATCGCGGCCAGTACCGCCGACACGATCACGCCCTTGTACAGCGCGCCCATGATCGAACCGCCCGGCTTCACCTTGACGAACAGTGCGCCGATGATCGAGGCGATGATCGACACCCCGCCCAGCACCAGCGGGTACAGGACCGCGTTGCGGCCGGCCTCGGCGATCATCAGGCTGCCCAGCAGCATGGTGGCGATCACCGTCACCGCATAGGTCTCGAACAGGTCGGCCGCCATGCCGGCGCAGTCGCCGACGTTGTCGCCGACGTTGTCGGCAATGACGGCGGGGTTGCGCGGGTCGTCCTCGGGAATGCCGGCTTCGACCTTGCCGACCAGGTCGGCACCGACGTCGGCGCCCTTGGTGAAGATGCCGCCGCCGAGCCGCGCGAAGATCGAGATCAGCGACGAACCGAACGCCAGCCCGACCAGCGCGTGCAGTGCCTGCGCGGTATCCAGCCCGAGCCGCAGCAGCAGGGCGTAGTAGCCGGCCACGCCCAGCAGTCCCAGTCCGACCACCAGCATGCCGGTGATCGCGCCGCCGCGGAATGCAACGTCCATCGCCGCGCCGAGACCCTTGCGGGCTGCTTCGGCGGTGCGCACATTGGCCCGCACCGACACGTTCATGCCGATGTAGCCGGCCGCGCCGGACAGCACCGCGCCGATCGCGAAGCCGATCGCGGTGTACCAGCTGAGGAAGAACCCGACCAGCACGAACAGCACGATGCCGGCAACGCCGATGGTGAGGTACTGACGGTTGAGATAGGCGCGCGCGCCTTCCTGGATGGCGGCGGCGATTTCCTGCATGCGAGCATTGCCAGCCGGTTGCCGGAGGATCCAGCGTGCCGACACGATGCCGTAGAGAATCGCGAGGATGGCGCAGATCAGCGCCAGAGTAAGCCCGTAACGTTCCAGCATGTCCCCTCCCGGGTGATGGATGGCATCCAGTCGATGGATGAACCTCACCACGCGGGGCACAACGGGCTGCAAGCTAACGACCAACCCGTTCAGACCGTGCCCGGTCATCAAGCGTGTGGCTTTGTTCAGCAATCCTGGTGCCCCCCGAGTATGCAGGGAAAAATGCAGAAATCGCCATACGCACGCGCCAGGATGCGTTCCAGGTCTCATTCAACGCCGCATCAGGGCCGTGGGGCCGGCCGGCGCCGTGCGTGCGGTCGCCCCGCCTTGCCACACCATTCATCTTGGCCAAGCGACCCTCTCCCGATTCCCAAGGAGGCATCGCCATGTCCACCCGTCATCTGCTTTGGCTGGCCCTGCTGCCTGCCGTGGCCGCGTCCGCCGCTGAAACCCCGGAACTGCAGCGCGCCATCGGCGCCCCGCAGGCGGTGAATGCCGCACACACGCTGCGCCAGATTCCCGAAGCCTGCGCGCGGCTGGAAGGCGTGTTCACCGGGGATGCCGCGCAGCCCTACCGGTTCGCCGTGGTGCGTACCAGCGAGCAGTGCCAGCCGCGCGCGCGCTTCGTTGATTTCGACAAGGCGCAGCCCAGCGCGGCCAAGGGATGGCTGCTCAATGACGTGATCCGCGTGCCGAGCGCGGCGTGCCCGGCGCAGCAGGCGGTGGTACGGGTGTGGCGCATGCCGGTCGCGCAGAAGCCCGAACTCGATGGCCAGGGGCAGTCGCGGATCTACCTGGAGGACGCCAAGAAGCAGGCGGCCGCCGGCAAGATCGCGCCGGTGCCGATGTTCGCCGCGCAGATGAAGGTGGAAGGCAACGCCTGCCGTTGATGGGGTGACGCGTCTGCAGGCGATGCGCTGCCCTCCAAAACGGCCCCTTCCCACGTCCAAGCCACCCTTTGCCACACACTGCCGCCAGTTGGTGCCACCAGACCCCGTGGCCGGCGCGGCGGCGGCCGGCGTAACCGGCGCGATGGTCGTCGGCGGCGCGGCGCTGGGTGCGGCGGGCTGATGTCCGATGGCCGGCGCCGGTTGCTCAGCCGTGTTGGCGGCAGCGGTCATCGCCGGTGCCGCGACGGGCAGCGGTTCGCCCACCGGCAGCGGCTGCGTCTCGGGTGCGGGCGCGTCGCCCGCCGCGGCCAGCTCTGCCGGCGCGTTGCCGGGACGCAGGACGTTGGCCAGTGCGGGCGGCAACACCGGCATCTGCGCGGCGGTCAGCTGGAACTGCTCGCGGCCCAGCAACTGCACACAGCGCGCGCCCAGTGCGGCGGTCACGTGCTTGAGCAGGGACGCCTGGTTGGCGTGCAGGGCCTCGCGGGTCGGCGCGTCGCCGTCCTTGAGGGTGTTGGTCGCGCACGCCAGGTTCGAGACCACGCGGCTGCTGCTGGTTTCCACCAGTTTCACCTGCACGCTGTACCCCACCCAGTAGTGCCCCCACTGCGTGGCGAAGTAGGCGTAGTTCCAGCCTCCCGAACGCACATCCAGCACGTAGTCGGCATCGCGGTGCAGGTTGGCCAGCTCCGCAGGCTTTTCCGCCTTGGTCGGGGTGGCATCCAACGGCAGCAGCTGCGCACCGTATGCCTGGGCCAGGGCACCGCCCAACTGGTCGCGGACCAGGCCGGCCGGGTCGGGCACCGCGTTCTGCCGCACCAGCTCGTTGCCGGCACTCGCCATCGCGGCCGCACCGAACAGGGCGAACGAGGCCTTGCCGGCCGTCATGGCCATGAACGAGGGCGGCTCGTGCAGCGTCAGCGCCACGGTCTTCCCGCGCAGTGCCTGCGCATCCTGCACCGACAGCGGGATCATCTTTTCCTTGGCCGCAGCCTGCCCGACAACGAGCAGCAGCGCGCCTGCGCACACCATTCTTCGCATGGTTCCCTTCCCCTGGTTGCATGACGCGGGCGCACCCGCCCCCGCCGGTTGGCGACCCGGTGCAGTGCGTTGGCACCACCCCCACCCGGATCGTGTGCGGAGCATGAGGCCAGCCCCCGCAGGCCGTCCAGTGCAGGAAGGAAGCGGCCATGAAAAAGCCCGGACGGCAGGGCCGGTCCGGGCTTGGGTATCACACCGGGATGCGCGGGCTCAGTTGCCCTTGCAGTCCTTCAGCCACAGCACGCGGCCGATCTGGTCGTAGTGGTCGACCACGCCAACCAGGGTGACCTTTTCGCGGGGGCGCAGGGCCAGCGCGAACGCCGCCTGGCTCGGTGCGAATGCGCAGGTGATGGCCACGCTTTCGAAGTCGATGCCCGAGGTGCTGCTGGGAATGTCGAAGCCGGTGTTGTAGGTGCCACCGCTCTTGAGCACGCCGTTGACGCGGCCGGTGATCGAATAGATCTTGCCCTGGTAGCGCGGTTCGATCGCGGCCGGGTTGTCCTTGTTCTGGGTACGCAGCTGGAAGCCGAAGTCGGAGGCGGAAATGTTCACCGTCGAGGCCTTCGGCGCGGACGCGGCGAACTGTTCGCCGGCCTTGCCGGGCTTGACCTGGGTCAGCATCTTGCACATCTCGGTGCGGATCGCATCGGCCTTGGCGAAGGCACCCGGGTTGAGCTTGACCGTCATCGCCACGGTGCCGGTACGGCCTTCGGTGGTGGCGCTGATGATGATCGGAATGGTCTTGTGCATGGCCGACTGCGGATCTTCGATCAGCATCGCGCCGTTCTCGGCGTCGGCGCTCAGCACGTCCATGTTGTTGCCCTTGGCGATCACGTTCATCTGACCGATCGCGCTTTTGACGGTCAGGTCGGGCACGGTCACCGAGGCGGTGTAGGTGGTGCCGGACAGCGGGTTGCCCTTCTTCTGGAAGCTGCTTTCGCAGGTGTCGGCGAACGCAGGTGCCGCCACGGCGAGCAGCAGTACGGCAAACAGGGGATGGCGCATCATCGGTACAGTCCTTGTCATCGTCCGCGGTGCGCGGAGGGTGGGTCGCTAGGGCGAGATCCAGCAGACCTTGCTGGCGGGGCGGATTGTAGGGTCCGCCCCCCCGGTGTCGCAAATGCCCATTCGGCGCCGGGCCGCGGGATCAGCCTTCCTGCCAGGGCGCCAGCTTCTTCCGGACCGCCACGTTCTTCAGCGTCACGTACTTGGGCAGGCCATCGGCCCCATAGGGCAGGGGGGCTTCGCCCTTGATCAGCGGCGACAGGTAGGCGCGCGCCTTGGCGGTGATGCCGAAGCCATCCCTGCGGATGAAGCTGGCCGGCATCTTCTTCTCGTGGTTGGCCACCTTGTGCAGCGGGGCCGCCTCGATCTTCCAGCGGTAGGGGCTGTCGCTGCTGCGCACGATCACCGGCATCACCGCGTTCTGGCCTTTCAGCGCGAACTGCACCGCTGCCTTGCCGACGGCCTGAGCCTGTTCCCAGTCGGTCTTGGAGGCGATATGGCGGGCCGAGCGCTGCAGGTAGTCGGGCAGGGTCCAATGCACCTTGTAGCCCAGCGCGTCCTTGACCCGTGCGGCCAGCTGTGAGGCCACGCCACCGAGCTGGGTGTGGCCGAAGGAATCCTTGCCGCCCCCGGCATCGGCCACGAAGCGGCCGTCCGCCGTCTGGATGCCTTCGGAGGCCACCACCACGCAGTGGCCCACGCGTTCGACCACGGCCTTGACCTTGGCCAGGAACGCGGCTTCGTCATAGGCGCGTTCGGGCAGCAGGATGATGTGCGGGGCATCGTCGGGGCCGTCGCCGGCCAGTCCGGCCGCGGCGGCAAGCCAGCCGGCATGGCGGCCCATCGCCTCATAGACGAACACCTTGGTCGAGGTCTCGGCCATCGCCGCCACGTCCAGCGCGGCCTCGCGCACCGACACCGCGGTGTACTTGGCGGCCGACCCGAAGCCGGGGCAGGTGTCGGTCACCGCCAGATCGTTGTCGATGGTCTTGGGCACGCCGATGCAGGTCAGGTCGTAGTCGAACGCCTTGGCCAGCTGGGACACCTTCCAGGCGGTGTCGGCCGAATCGTTGCCGCCGTTGTAGAGGAACCAGCGCACGTCGTGCGCGCGCAGCACCTCCAGCAGGCGTTCGTACCTGGCCCGGTCGGCCTCCAGCGACTTCAGCTTGTAGCGGCACGAGCCGAACGCCCCGCCCGGGGTATGGGCCAGCGCGGCGATGGCGGCGGCGCTTTCCTTCGAGGTGTCGATCAGCTCTTCGCGCAGTGCGCCAAGGATGCCGTTGCGCGCGGCCAACACCTTGATTCCCTTGGCCCGGGCGGTGCTGATGACCGCCGAAGCGGTGGCGTTGATGACGGCGGTGACGCCGCCCGACTGGGCGTACAGCAGGGTACCTTTGGACATGGGTCGACCTTGGTCTGGGGGAAGGACATTGCAGGGACATTACCCGGATGGGGTAAAGTGCGCGTATTGCGGTGCAGCGTGATTGTGGACATTCCCGGGGCGCGCGCCCTTCCTATTTCTTACCAAGTTGGAGTCAGGTTGATGCGATTGGTTCTGTTGGGACCGCCCGGTTCGGGCAAGGGGACACAGGCGACGCGCCTGAAGGAACAGCTGGCGATTGCGCACATTTCCACCGGCGACCTGCTGCGTGCCGAAGTGGCGGCCGGTACCGAGCTGGGCAAGCAGGCCAAGGCCGTGATGGACGCCGGCAACCTGGTGTCCGACGACATCCTGCTGGGCATGCTGGAATCGCGCCTGGGCCAGGACGACGTCGCCAACGGGTTCATCCTGGACGGCTACCCGCGCAACGTGGCCCAGGCCAACGCGCTGGATACCCTGCTGGCCAAGATCGGCCAGCCGCTGGACGCGGTGGTGCAGCTGGACGTGCCGACCGAACTGCTGGTCGAGCGCATCGCCGGCCGTGCCGCCGAACAGGGCCGCGCCGACGACAATCCCGAATCGGTGCGCCAGCGCCTGCAGGTCTACAACGACCAGACCGCGCCGGTGGTGGATTTCTATGCCGGCCGCGGCACGCTGGCCCGCGTTGATGGCGTGGGTGAGCTGGACGACGTGGAAGCGCGCATCCGCGCGGCGATCCAGGGCTGATCGCGTGGGCGCTGCTTCGGCAGCGCCTGCGGTACGGGATCGGTGCAGCCGGCCGCGCCGGCCCCGGAAACAGGCACGCCCGGTCCCCGAAGGGACCAGGCGTGTCTGCTGTTAAGGCGCCAGCTGGCGGGCTTGCTCAGGGCCCCGCAGCATGAGCCCCCCTGGGGATGGCCTCTTGGGGAGTAGGACCAATGGGGTACTACGGCTGGCAACCTGAATTGTGTCCGTGTTCACACTAGTTGGCTATCGGGAATTCCCCGACATCACTGTGGATTTTTCTCACAGTCTTTGTAGGACTTGTCTGACGACGCGCACACGCGTCGACAGTGATCGGCGACAATCGAGCGCATGAGCACGATACATATCCTGGGCATTGCAGGCACTTTCATGGGCGGCGTCGCCGCGTTGGCACGCGAACAGGGCCTGACGGTCCGTGGCAGCGACCAGGCGATCTATCCGCCGATGTCCACCCAGCTCGAACAGCTGGGCATCACCCTCGACCCCGGCTATCGCGCCGACAGCGTCGGCCCCGACTGCGACGCGGTGGTGGTCGGCAATGCACTGTCGCGTGGCAATCCGGCGGTGGAAGCGGTCCTCGACGCCGGCCAGCGCTATATCTCCGGTGCGCAGTGGCTGTCCGAGCAGGTGCTGCCGGGCCGCGACACGCTGGCCGTGGCCGGTACGCACGGCAAGACCACCACCACCACCATCCTGACCTGGCTGCTGCAGGCCGCCGGCCGTGAGCCGGGCTTCCTGATCGGGGGCGTGGCCGAAGACTTCGGCGTGTCCGCGCGGTTGGGCAGCGGACGCGAGTTCGTGGTCGAAGCCGACGAATACGACACCGCCTTCTTCGACAAGCGCAGCAAGTTCGTCCACTACCGGCCGCTGGTGGCGATCCTCAACAATCTTGAATTCGACCACGCCGACATCTTCCCCGACGTCGCTGCGATCCAGCGCCAGTTCCACCATCTGGTGCGGACCGTGCCGGCGCGCGGGCGGCTGATCGTCAATGGCGAGGACGCGCGCCTGGCCGAGGTGCTGGCGATGGGCTGCTGGACACCGGTGGAGCGTTTCGGCTTCGATCCGGCGCTGGAGTGGAGCGCTGCGCTGGTGCATGCCGACGGCAGCCGCTTCCGCGTTGCACACCGGGGCGTGGACGTGGGCGAGGTGCAGTGGTCGCTGCTGGGCCGCCACAACGTGCTCAACGGGCTGGCCGCACTGGCCGCCGCGCATGCGGTGGGCGTCGACCCGGCACAGGTGATCCCGGCGCTGGCGACGTTCCGCAGCGTCAAGCGCCGCATGGAAGTGATCGGCAGCGCCGATGGCGTGACCATCTACGACGACTTCGCGCACCATCCCACCGCCATCCACACCACCCTGGAAGGCCTGCGCGCCAAGGTGGGCGATGCCCGCATCGTGGTGGCGATGGAGCCGCGCAGCAATTCCATGCGCCTGGGCGCGCACGCGCAGGCGCTGGCGCCCTCGCTGGACCTGGCCGATGCGGTGGTGTTCCTGCACCGCCCCGAACTGGCCTGGGATGCAGTCGCGGTGATCGCGGCGGTGCGCGGCGACGCGCACGCGGTGCCCGATACCGATGCGCTGCTGGCCCGGTTGGGCACGGTGGTGGTACCGGGCGACCACGTGGTGTTCATGTCCAACGGCGGCTTCGACGGCGCGCCGCGCCGCTTCCTGGCGCAGCTGCAGGCATCGTAATCGGCCATGACCGAGACTGCGTCCCTGCCGCTGTTTCCCCTGCAGGCCGTGCTGCTGCCCGGCGCCGCGCTCGGGCTGCGGGTGTTCGAGCGCCGCTACCTGGACATGCTGCGCGACTGCGGCCGGCAGGATTCCACCTTCGGCGTGTGCCTGATCCTGGACGGCGATGAGGTCGGTGGCCCGGCCGTGCCGGCGGCCTACGGCGTGGAAGCGCGCATCGAGGATTTCGACGTGGGCGCCGATGGCGTGCTGGTACTGCGCCTGCGCGGCCAGCGCCGGTTCCATGTGCTGCGTACGCGCGTGCGTGACAACGGCCTGGTGCTGGCCGACGTGCAGTGGAGCCCGCCCGATCACGACGACGAGCTGCGCCCCGAACACGCGCTGCTGGCCACCGTGCTGGAACACATCATCGAACAGGCGGGGGCGGCATTCGCCCCGGTGCACCCGGGGCAGCTTGACCAGGCCGCATGGGTGGGCTGGCGGCTCGCCGAGCTGCTGCCGCTGCAGGAACCCCAGCGGCTGCAGCTGCTGCAGCAGGACGACCCGCACCAGCGCCTGCAGGACCTGCTGCGCTGGATACCCGCGTAGGCGCGGGCACCAGCGCCGGGTAGATCCCGGCGTTACGGGGTGGTCTTGACCCGCAGCACCGGCATCTGTGTTTCCGGATGGGTGGAGACCTGCTGCGGCAGGCCGTCCAGCGCCTCACGCACGGCATTCAGCGACGGGTCGATGCCGCGCATCGGCCGCCACATCCCGATCAGGTTGAAGTGCCGCTGGTAGTGCAGGGTCTGCGCACTGCCCAGCCACAGCGGCTGGTCGCCGGGTTGCAGGCGGGCCGGCGCCGGCCACAGACGCAGCGCGAAGATCTCGTTGGGCGCATTGCCCGCGCGCAGCATCAACAGCGATTCCACCTGGGTGTCCAACGTCGCCGGCAGCACCGGGATCTGCTCCTGGCCGGCGGACTTGTCCAGCATCAGCAGGGCCTGTTCCCAGCCGGCCTGCGGCTGCACGCGCCAGCCCTGGCTCTCCAGACGCTTCTGCAGCGGCGCCAGCGGCCCGGCCACCTGCACGTCCAGCGGCCAGCGCTGGTCATCGTCGAATTCATTGCGGCGTGCCGGCAGCTGCTGCCACGCCTGCTGCCACCAGGCCGACGACGCGACATCCACCGGCGCCGGCTGCGCCGGTTCAAACCGCGCCAGCTTCACCGGAATGTTGCGCGGTGCGTACCACAGCGCGGCCACCGCGAAGGTGCCGTAGAACAGCCACGCCACCGGCTTGACCCAGAACGAGCGGTTGAAGCGGCGGCGGTAGGCGATGCCCAGCACCAGCAGCCAGAAGATGCCGAACAGCATGCCGCCGATCACGTCGCTGAGCCAATGCGCGCCCAGGTACAGGCGGGCAAAGCCGATCACGCTGACGATCACGCCGGACAGCAGGTACGGCCACACGCGTGTGCGCCCGGGCAGCTCGCGCGCGATCAGCACCGCGAAGAAGCCGAAGGTGATGGTGGCCATCGTCACCGACACCGACGGGAAACCGAACCCGCTGCTGGCATCCGGCGGGCGTACCACGTGCACGGTGGCGCCCAGCAGCTTGGTCAGGGCCAGGCCGAAGGCCAGCGCCGCCAGCCAGTGGCCGGCCGCCATCCAGCGCCGGCGCCAGATCAGATACCCCATGCCGGCCGCCGTGGCCGGTGCCAGCACCGGCCAGGCGCCCAGCGAGGCCAATGCGGCCATCGGGTAGTCGGCCAGCGGATTGCGCAGTGCCAGCATGGCCTGGTGCACGGCCAGGTCGAGGGCGAGCGGTTCGCCATGCGCGACCACCGCCATCAGCAGGGCGAACCAGCACCAGCCCAACAACAGCAGCATCAGCGCCAGCATGGCCAGCGGCACCGACTCGCGGCGCTGCGGGTCCAGCACCGACACCGAATAGCGGCCCAGGGTGGGGTGGCGCTGCGACCAGCGCAGCAGCGCGGCCAGCCAGCTGTCCATGCGCGCGGCCGACCAGCGGTAGCCGTACAGCACGATCGCCCACACCAGGCCCATGATCACGCCCAGCAGGGCAAGCACCATCACCAGCCGCCCGGCGACGGCGGCCACGGCGTCATAGGCCTCGCCGAGCACCCAGCCCGGCGCCAGGAACAGCACCGCCCAGGACAGGCTGGCGATACCGCTGGCCTGGATGTAGCGCGACAGCGGCATCTTCAGCATGCCGGCGATGGCGGGCACGAACGGGCGGATCGCACCGACGTAGCGCGCCACCAGGATGCTCTTGAAGGCATTGCGGCGGAACATCGTCTCGCCGCGGTCCAGCAGCTGCGGGTATTTGCTGAAGGGCCAGAAGCCGCGCAACCGGTCGCCCCAGCGACGCCCGATCCAGTAGCTGATGCCGTCACCGGCGAACGCACCCAGCGCCGCGCACGCCACCGCGTACGGCCCGGAGATCTGGCCCAGGCCGATGAAGACGCCCACGGCGAACAGCAGCGGCAACGCGGGCACGATCGCGCCCAGCACGATGACCGCATCGCAGAAGGCGATAAGGAAAATGACCGCGCCGGCAAGCACGGGGTGAGCTGCGATCCACGCAAGCGTGGCATCGATCCATGACGAGTCCATGCGGGGATTATAGGGGTGTGAAAGTGACTGATTGCCGGCCAGCAGCAGGGAAATGCCGTGATCTGCCGCGTATCGACGTGAATGGGTCGCTGCCATGCCTAGAATGACGCAGTGAATACGCCCCCCTCCCAGCAGGCGCTCAAGTCCGACACCTTCGGCCGCATCCTGCTGGTCGAGCAGGACGGGCACCGCTTCATCCGTCGTGATCTGCACGCCGGCCCGTGGTGGCTGCGCGGGATCGCACGCGCGCTGGCGCGGCGCGAAGCGCGCGCGCTGCGGCATCTGGAGGGGCTGGCGGCGACGCCGCAGCTGCTGGCGTCGAACCGGCAGCAGCTGGACCGCAGCTACATGCCGGGGCAGGCGATGTACCAGCGTCCGCCGCGCGGCGACCTGGCGTACTTCCGCGCGGCGCGCGCGCTGCTGCAGCAGGTCCATCGGCGCGGCGTCGCGCACAACGACCTGGCCAAGGAGGCCAACTGGCTGGTGCGCGAGGACGGCTCACCGGCGGTCATCGACTTCCAGCTGGCGGTGATCGGCAATCCGCGCTCGCGCTGGATGCGGCTGCTGGCCCGTGAGGACCTGCGCCACCTGCTCAAGCACAAGCGCATGTACTGCGGCGCGTCGCTGACCCCGGTGGAGCAGCGCGTGCTCGCGCGGCATTCGTGGGTACGCGACCTGTGGTTCCGTACCGGCAAGCCGGTGTACCGCTTCGTCACCCGCCGCCTCCTGCACTGGGAAGACAACGAAGGGCAGGGACCCAAGCCGTGATGTCGCCACACGCGCGTCGCGATGCGGCGCGCGCGGCATAATGCCGGTCCACGCAACCGCTTCGAGGACGTCCGCATGGCCAGTCTGCAAGGCAAGACCCTGTTCATCACCGGCGCCTCGCGCGGCATCGGCCTGGCCATCGCCCTGCGCGCGGCACGCGACGGCGCCAACGTGGCCATCGCAGCCAAGTCGGCGGTGCCCAATCCGAAGCTGCCCGGCACCATCCACAGCGCCGCCGCCGCCGTGACCGCCGCCGGCGGCCAGGCGCTGGCCCTGCAGTGCGACATCCGCGAGGAAGACCAGGTGCGCGCGGCGGTGGCCGCCACCGTCGACACGTTCGGCGGCATCGACATCCTGGTCAACAACGCCAGCGCGATCTGGCTGCGCGGCACGCTCGACACGCCGATGAAGCGGTTCGACCTGATGCAGCAGGTCAATTCGCGCGGCAGCTTCCTGTGCGCGCAGGCCTGCCTGCCGCACCTGCTGCAGGCGCCCAATCCGCACATCCTGACCCTGGCGCCGCCCCCCAGCCTCGACCCGAAATGGTGGGGCCCGCATACCGGCTACACGCTGGCCAAGATGGGCATGAGCTTCGTCACGCTGGGCCTGGCCGCCGAGTTCGGGCCGCAGGGCGTGGCAGTGAATGCGCTGTGGCCGCGTACGATCATCGCCACCGATGCGATCAACATGATTCCCGGCGTAGACAGTGCCGGCTGCCGCACCCCGGAGATCCTGGCCGACGCCGCGCACGCCGTACTGACCCGCGAGGCGGCCGGTTTCAGCGGGCAGTTCCTGCTCGATGATGAAGTGCTGGCGCAGGCCGGCATCACCGACCTGGGCCGCTACGCGGTGGACCCGTCGCGCCCGCTGCTGCCGGACCTGTTCCTGGACTGAGCGAGACGCGGGCGTCAGGGTGTGACGCCATCGGCAAGCAGATGACGCGCGGTTGATACCGTGCGCGCCCCCTGCTTGCCGGTCCTTCAGATGTTTCCTGTTGATCGAAATGCCGCCCTCGCCGTGGCCGCTGTCGTCGTCGGCCTGCTCGGCGCCTGTGGAAAAGTCGATTCCCCTACCGCCGAAGCGCGGGGCGTCCAGAAGGCCAACGCCTATATCGCGTGCTTCAACGCCGTGGGGCAGCCGATTCTGGACAGCTTCGCGCAGTACACCGGCTGGATGCAGGACGCCGAGGCCGGCCCGACCGGACGGGAGACGCAGGTTCGCGGCCCCGGGACGGTTCTGGCCCATCACGCGAAGCCGTGCGCCGCTCCGATGGTCGCTGCGCTGGCGATGGTGCCGGCCGATCCCCACCTGGACGCGCCGGCCCGTGCCTACCAGGCTTCCTTCGAAGACCTGTATGGCGTCATCGAACAGGCCGATCGGTACTACCAGCGTGAGGACTACCGGCAGGACAACGGTGTCGGCATGCGCGGCCACCACGCACCGTTGATGCAGGCCTACGGGGCGTTCTTCGCCGCGGCCAGGGCGATGAATGCCGCGCTGGAAAAGCGCGAGGACGACAGCCGCATGGCGCAGCTGAAGGCCATTGAAGCCGCGGAAGGTCGCTCGCTGGCGTATCACCGGCTCAGGATCGTGAGCGAAGGCCAGCAGCTGACCCGGCTGCTCGCCGCGGATGCGCCGGATCTGGATGGTGCTCGCACACAGCTGACCGCCTTCCAGGCGCAGTTGCGGCAGGCGCAGGACGACACGGTTGGCAACGGTGATGCGATGTGGGGGCAGGTTGTGCGTGCTGCCGATGCGCTGGAACGCGACGCCCAGCGCCGCATCGAGCGCGTGCAGACCGGGACGCCGCCTACCCGCGGCGGGCAGAGGGTGATGCAGGGGAGTAGCCAGCCGGACAACCTGCAGGGCTCCGCCGAAGCGGTGATGGCCAGCTACAACGATCTGGCGGAAATGAGCAATCGCACGACCCACTAACGCGGTGCGCGCGCAGATCGCCGTCCGCTGCTGACCACTACTGGTTGAACGCCTCCGGCAGCGCGTGCCCGCAGCGCCGGCAATGCCGCGCATCGGGCTCGTGTCCTTCCAGCCCGCAGTGCGGGCAGCCGCGCGCGTCGCGGCGTGCGGCCAGCTCGGCATCGCGCATGGTGCTGGCCAGTTCGGCGGTGTAGATGCCGGTCGGCACGGCGATGATGCTGTAGCCGATCAGGATCAGCACCGAGGTGACGAAGCGGCCGAGTACGGTCTGCGGCACGATGTCGCCGAAGCCCACCGTGGCCATCGTCACCACCGCCCAGTACATGCTGCTGGGGATGCTGGTGAAGCCGTGGTTGGGCCCTTCGATCACGTACATCAGGGTGCCGGCGATGATGGTGATGGTCACCACCGTGAACAGGAACAGCAGGATCTTGCGCCGGCTGCGCCACAGCGACTGCATCAGGATGCCGCTTTCCTCGATGTAGCGGGTCAGCTTGAGGATGCGGAACACGCGCAGGATGCGCAGGGCGCGCACCACCAGCAGGCTCTGCGCGCCGGGGATGAACAGCGACAGATAGGTGGGCAGGATCGAGGCCAGGTCGATGATCCCCCAGATGCTCACCGCGTAGCGCAGCGGCCGTTTGACCACCAGCAGGCGCAGCACGTATTCGGCGGTGAACAGGAGCGTGAAGCCCCATTCGAGCACGTACAGCCAGTCGGCGTGGGCGACGTGGAAGCGCTGCACGCTGTCGAACATCACCACCAGTACGCTGGCGATGATGGCGTAGACCAGCAGCAGGTCGAAGTTGCGCGAGGGCCGGGTGTCGTGGCGGTAGATGATGTCGAACCAGCGACGGCGCCAGCCGGTCTCGGTGGCGGGATTGAGCTGGGGGGCGCTGAACGGTCGCATGGGCCGCATTGTGCCTGAGCCGGCGGAAGCGCGAGAATGGGACTTTCCCGATGCCCCTGACCGCCATGACTGCCGCCGCCCCCGATCCGCTGTTGTCCCTGTCGCATTACTACCTGCCGGTGTACAAACCGCGCCAGGTGGTGCTCGAGCGTGGCCAGGGCGCGCGCGTGTGGGACACCCAGGGCCGCGAGTTCATCGACCTGGCCGCCGGCATTGCCGTGTGCGGGCTGGGCCACAACGACCCGGACCTGACCGCGGCGCTGATCGAGCAGGCCGGCAAGCTCTGGCATACCAGCAACGTGTTCTACAGCGAGCCGCCGCTGCGCCTGGCCGAGGAACTGGTCACCGCCTCGCGCTTCGCCGAGCGGGTGTTCCTGTGCAATTCCGGCGCCGAAGCCAATGAAGTGGCGATCAAGCTGGTGCGCAAGTGGGCGTCCTCGCAGGGCCGTCCGGCCCACCAGCGCGTCATCGTCACCTTCCGCGGCAGCTTCCACGGCCGCACGCTGGCGGCGGTGACCGCCACCGCCCAGCCGAAGTACCAGGAAGGCTACGAGCCGTTGCCGGGTGGCTTCCGCTATGTGGATTTCAACGACGACGTGCAGCTGGAGACCGCGATGGCCGCCGGCGACGTGGCGGCGGTGATGCTGGAGCCGATCCAGGGCGAGGGCGGCGTGATGCCGGCCAAGCCGGGCTTCATGCAGCGCATCCGTGACCTCTGCGACCAGCATGGCGCGCTGATGGTGCTGGACGAGATCCAGGTCGGCATGGGCCGCACCGGCACCCTGTTCGCGCACTGGCAGGACGGCATCAAGCCGGACATCGTGACCCTGGCCAAGGCGCTGGGCGGCGGGTTCCCGATCGGGGCGATGCTGGCCGGCCCGAAGGTTGCCGAGGTCATGCAGTTCGGCGCGCACGGCACCACGTTCGGCGGCAACCCGCTGGCTGCGGCGGTCGCCCGGGTGGCGCTGCGCAAGCTGTCCTCAGCAGAGATCGGGCACAACGTGGGCCGCCAGTCGCAGGCGCTGCGCGATGGCCTGGGCCGGATCAACGACGAGTTCAAGGTGTTCAGCCAGGTGCGTGGCCGCGGCCTGATGCTGGGCGCCGTGCTGGATCGCGATTTTGCCGGCCAGGCCGGCGCGATTCTGGACCATGCCGCCGACCAGGGACTGCTGACCCTGCAGGCCGGCCCGGACGTGCTGCGCTTCGTGCCCTCGCTGAACATCACCGACGAGGAAATCGCCGAAGGCCTCAAGCGCCTGCGCGCAGCCATCCAGTCGTACATCGCGTCGCGCTGAGCCGGCGTACGTTGCGGGCCCGGTCAACCGCCGAGCCCGTAGCGCTTCATGACCTTGCCGAACGTGCGGCTGTCGGCCGCCGTTTCGGCCTGCAGCCCGGCCACGCGCGCGCCGCGCACGTTGGTGAACAGATCGTCCACGAACAGGGTCCGCTCCGGCCGTACGCCGAGCAGGGCAGTGGCCTGGCGGAATACCGCCGGGTCGGGTTTGCGCTGCCCCAGCGTGCCGCTGCACAGGATGCGCCCGCGCAGTGCGTCGGCCAGGGTCGGCAGCAGGCGCGGAAGGGTGTCGGCCATCAGCGCCCCGTTGTTGGTCAGCACCGCGATCGGCAGACGCTGTGCGACGCGCTGCACGCGCTCGATCACCCCGGCCTGCGGAACGGAGGCGGCGATGCGTGCGGCCTGCCACTGCGCCACGCTGACCGGCGTGCCCAACGCCTCGCCCAGGCGTGCCAGATACACCGCGCTGTCCAGCCCGCTGTCGTGCTGGCGGTCGAGTCCGCTGTCGAACAGTGCGGCGTGCACCTGCGCCGCGCTGCAGCCGCAGGCGGTGGCAAGGTGGCGTACGCGCAGGTGCCGTGCGTAGCGCACCAGCACGCCATCGACATCCAGCAGCAGGCAGTCCACGGCAAACGGCATCGCACACTCTCGTCCAGGTCCAATGCTGACCGTACCCCAGCCACGGTGCGCGCTGCGACATCGCGTCGCAGGTCGGCCGTGTACGCGGCCCCTAGAATCGCGGGGACCGTTTACTGGAGATCGCCTTGAAACTGCTTGTTCCCGTGTTGTTCGCCGGCCTGATGCTGGCCCCGGCTGCCCACGCCCGCGTCTGCGCGGTCACCCTCGACAGCACCGATCAGATGAGCTTCAACCAGAAGGAGATCAAGGTCGCGGCGGACTGCAGCCAGGTCAAGCTGACGCTGCGCCACACCGGCAGGCTGGCGGCCACCGCGATGGGCCACAACTGGGTGCTGACCCGCAGTGCCGATTACCAGCCGGTGGCGATGGCCGGCATGCGCATGACGCTCGCCGACAGCTACCTGCCCAAGGGCGACGCGCGCGTGCTGGCGCACACCCCGGTGATCGGGGGCGGACAGAGCACCAGCGTCACCTTCTCCACCGCCAAGCTCACCAAGGGCAGCGACTACACCTTCTTCTGCTCGTTCCCGGGCCACTTCGCGATGATGAAGGGTCGGTTTGTGTTCGGGTGAAGCCCGAACACAAACCGGCCGGTAGTTACCAACCATTTGTTGGTGGGGATTTGTTTTGTTTAGAGCCGC
>NZ_JBMOWY010000002.1:0-128714 GCF_049310345.1 Stenotrophomonas sp. GZD-301
TCCTAGTTAAGTTTGGGGGGGGGAGGGGGGTGTGTGGGGTGGGGGAAAGCCCAAAACACAA
Organism: Stenotrophomonas sp. GZD-301; assembly: GCF_049310345.1. Lineage (NCBI taxonomy): Bacteria > Pseudomonadati > Pseudomonadota > Gammaproteobacteria > Lysobacterales > Lysobacteraceae > Stenotrophomonas > Stenotrophomonas sp. GZD-301. Next base: position 62 of record NZ_JBMOWY010000002.1, read on the forward strand.
ACCGGCCGGTAGCTACCGACCGTTGGTCGGTAGGCATTGGCGTGCCGACCGACGGTCGGCACCCACCACAAACCGACCGGTAGCTACCGACCGCTGGTCGGTAGGCATTGGCGTGCCGACCAACGGTCGGCACCCACCACAAACCGACCGGTCGGCACCCACCGGTCAGCTGTTGACGACCTTGAAGGCGTCGCGCGCGGCGGCGATCGTCGCGTCGATCACGCTGTCGTCGTGGGCGCTGGACAGGAAGCCGGCCTCGTAGGCCGACGGTGCCAGGAACACGCCACGCTCGAGCATGGCGTGGAAGAAGCGGTTGAACGCGCCGATGTCGCAGGCGACGGCCTGCGCATAGGTGTCCACCTTCTGGTCGGTGAAGAACAGGCCGAACATCGCCCCCACCTGGGTGGTGGTCACGGCAACACCCGCCGCTGCGGCCGCGTCTTCCAGGCCGGCGCACAGGCGGGCGCTCGCGGCGCTCAGGCGGTCGTGGAAGCCCGGTTCCTGCACCAGTTCGAGCATCGCCAGGCCGGCGGCCATCGCCACCGGATTGCCGCTCAGGGTGCCGGCCTGGTAGATCGGACCGGCCGGCGCGATCTGCGACATCAGCTCGCGACGCCCGCCGTAGGCGCCCACCGGCATGCCGCCGCCGATGATCTTGCCGAACGTGGTCAGGTCGGGGGTGATGCCGTAATGCGCCTGCGCGCCGCCGAGGGCGACGCGGAAGCCGGTCATCACTTCGTCGAAGATCAGCAGCGTGCCGTACTGGGTGCACAGCGCACGCAGGTGCTGCAGGTAGCCGTCGCGCGGCGGAATGCAGTTGGCGTTGCCCACCACCGGTTCGATGATCAGGCCGGCGATGTGCTCGCCCTGTTCGGCGAACAACGCGGTGGCCGCCTCGAAATCGTTGTAGGGCAGGGTCAGCGTCAGTTCGCTCAGGCCCGCCGGCACGCCCGGCGAGGTGGGCACGCCCAGCGTCAGCATGCCGCTGCCGGCCTTGACCAGGAACGAGTCGCCGTGGCCGTGGTAGCAGCCTTCGAATTTGACGATGCGGCTGCGGCCGGTGGCACCGCGCGCCAGACGGATCGCCGACAGCGTGGCTTCGGTACCGGAGTTGACCATGCGCACCATCTCGCACGACGGCACCAGGCGGGTGAGCGTCTCGGCCATCACCACTTCGGCCTCGCACGGAGCGCCGAAGGACAGGCCGTTGTCGATGGCACGCTTGACCGCCTGGCGCACGGCCGGGTGGTTGTGGCCGACGATCATCGGGCCCCACGAGCCGACGTAGTCGATGTAGCGGTTGCCGTCCACGTCGTACAGGTATGGGCCATCGGCGCGCTGCACGAAGAACGGTTCACCGCCAACCGACTTGAACGCGCGCACCGGCGAGTTGACGCCGCCGGGCAGCAGCGCCTGTGCGCGGGTGAACAGGGCGTGGGACTGGTCGTGGTTCATGGGGTGTCCTGGTGAGGCGGGAACTGGGCGAGGAAGGCGCGCTGGGTGGCGACCGGATCGTCGGCGGCGAACACGCTGCTGACCACGGCCACCAGATCGGCGCCGGCCGCGATGACGGGACCGACATTGTCCGGGGTCAGCCCGCCAATCGCCACCCGCGGCACGCCCAGTGCGGCGCTTTGCCGCAGCAGGTCGGGCGTGGCGCGGCTGCTGGTGACCTTGGTGGTGGTGGGGAAGAACGCACCGAAGGCCACATAGCTGGCGCCGGCAGCGACCGCACGCTCGGCGTTGGCCAGCTGGTCGTAGCAGGACGCGCCGATGATGGCCGCCGCGCCGAGAAGGGCGCGCGCAGCGCCGATGTCCCCATCGGTGCCGCCCAGGTGGACGCCGGCGGCGCCCACGCGCAGGGCGAGGTCCGGGTCGTCGTTGATGATCAGCGGCACCCCGTGCTGCGCGCACAGCGCCTGCAGCGCGGTGGCCTGCGCCTGCTTCAGGGCGGCGTCGGCGGTCTTGTTGCGGTACTGCAGCCAGGTGGCGCCGGCGGCCAGCAGCGGCGCGGTGCGCGCCAGCAGGCGGGCCGTGTCGGCCTCGTCGGGAGTGATCAGGTACACGCCACGGGGGCGTGCGGAAGAACGGGAAGCAGAAGTCATCGGTGGCTACCGGTAGCACGACGGGAGTGGGACAATGGGCGCTGCCCGTTCCTGTCCCGCCGTGATTATCCAATGACCGATGCCACCGCCACCACTTTCCGCACCTGGATGTGCGTTGTCTGCGGCTTTCTGTACAGGGAAGAAGACGGCCTGCCGGAAGAGGGGATCGCGCCGGGCACCCGCTGGGAAGACATTCCCGATACCTGGACGTGCCCGGACTGCGGCGTGACCAAGGATGATTTCGAGATGGTCGAGGTCGACTGATCCGCCTGGCGGGTCAATCGCGGGTTGCCGCGTTCAGTGCAGGCGCGGCGTGCGTCCGCCCAGTTCCACCAGCTTCTCGCGCACCCATTGGGCGTCGCTGGCCTGGCCATTGCGCTGCAGGTACTGGGCCAGGTCGCGGTGCGCGCCGGCCTGGTAGTCCAGCTGCAGATAGGCCAGCCCGCGGTCGCGCAGGGCGTCGTCCTGCTCGGGGGCCAGTTTCAGCAGGCGGTCCGCACAGCGTGCGGCGCGGTCCCATTCGCCGCGCTCGGCATACACCCCGTGCAGATTGCGCAGCATGCGCATCAGGATCGCGCGCGCCGGCGCCGGGTCGAGGATCTGCGCCAGCACGTCGTCATCGGGGACCTCGCCGCCCAGGTGCGAGCGGGCGCGTTCGCGCAGTTCTTCCACGTCCAGCGGACGGCCGCCGTTGAAGGGGTCCATCACCAGCACGCCGTCGTTGACCGGCAGGCGCACCAGGAAATGGCCGGGGAAGGACACGCCGTCCAGCGGAATGCCCAGCCGGCGCGAGACTTCCATCTGCACCAGGGCCAACGAGATCGGGTTGCCCAGGCGACGCTCGAATACCTGGTTGAGATAGCTGTTGCGCGGGTCGTAGTACTCGCCGTGGTCGCCGCTGTAGCCCAGTTCGTCGAACAGGTGGCGGTTGACCGCCGCGATCTTCATCGGCCACATCTCGATCGTGCCGACCTCGGTACGCAGGTGCTCGACATGGCTCTGGATGAGCGCGTCGTAGACCTTCGGGTCCAGGTCGGGGTACTCGTCGCGGGCGATCAGCAGCGCGGTGGGCAACAAGGGCAGCGCCTCGTCGTCCAGGTCGGCCAGCGAATCCCACTCCGGTAATGTCATCTGCCCCTGCATGGGACAAGACTGGCGACAAATGCGTCGCGATTCAAGCGGGGCGGTGTGAAAGACCGCCAGCCGAGGCCGGCGGTCGCACACTCAGCGGGCGTCGTCGATGCCCGGCCCGAACACCAGCTCGGTGCCATCGGCCAGGCCCAGCTTTTCGGCCTGGCCGGCATTGAGCTCGAGCACGTACCGCGCCGGGCCGCTGCTGGGGTAGGGCGGGCAACGGTCGCCGGCCGAGCACGGCGGCACGTCGCGCGACTGGCTGACCAGCCGCCGCTGCGCATCGAAGTACAGGATGTCCAGCGCGATCTTGGTGTTCTTCATCCAGTACGCCTGCAGCTCCTCGCGTTCGTGGATGAACAGCATGCCGTGGTCGTCGGGCATCTGGTCGCGGAACATCAGCCCGCGCGCGCGGGTTTCATCGTTGGTCGCCAGTTCGACCTGGTAGCGCGTACCGCCCAGTTCGACCCAGTGGCGGGCGCCGGTGCTGGCGCAACCGGTCAGGGCCAGCAGCAACAGCAGCGGCAGCAGACGCTTGAGAATCATCGTTCACCTCGACGGTAAGGCCGGCGCCAGGCGCCGGCCAAGGGGGTCAGAACACCTGCGGCGGTTCGCCACCGACGATCACCACGTCGGCCGGGCGCCGCGCGAACAGGCCCACGCAGACCACGCCGGGCAGCTGGTTGAGCTCGCGCTCCAGCTTCACCGGGTCGGTGATTTCCAGATGGTGGATGTCCAGGATGACGTTGCCGTTGTCGGTGACCACGCCTTCGCGCCACGCCGGCTGGCCGCCGGTCATTTCCAGGATGCGGCGTGCCACCAGGCTGCGCGCCATCGGAATCACTTCCACCGGCAGCGGGAAGCGGCCCAGCACCTTGACCTGCTTGCTCGGGTCGACGATGCAGACGAAGCGCTCGCTGGCCTCGGCAATGATCTTTTCACGGGTCAGGGCAGCGCCACCGCCCTTGATCAGGCACTTGTTGCCGTCGCATTCGTCGGCGCCATCCACGTACAGCGACAGCGTGCCGGTGTGGTTCAGCTCCATCACCTCGATGCCGTGTTCGCGCAGGCGCGCGGTGCTCTGCTCGGAGCTGGAGACGGTGCCCTTGATGCGGTGCTTGATGCGGGCCAGGCCATCGATGAAGTAGGCAACGGTGGACCCGGTGCCGACACCGACGATCATGCCGTCTTCGACGTATTCCAGGGCTTTTTCGGCGGCCAGGCGCTTGGCTTCGGACATGGCGGAGAACTCTTGGGGACGAGGATGAAAGGAAAGGGTCAGTGCTTTTCCAGCGACAGCAGCGTTTTCCACTGCGCTGCGGTCACCGGCAGGATCGACAGGCGGTTGCCGCGCGCGATGAGCGGGAAGCCCTCGCCCAGCGCATCGGCATGCAGCTTGATCTCGTCCAGCGAAATCGTGTCGCGCAGCTTGCGCTCGAAGGCCACGTCCACCAGCAGCCAGCGCGGTTCCTCGCGGGTGGCCTTGGGATCGTAATAGTCCGACCCGGCATCGAACTGGGTCTCGTCCGGGTAGGCGTCGCTGGCCACGGTGGCCAGCCCGACGATGCCGGGGACCTTGGTATTGGAGTGGTAGAACAGCACGCCGTCGCCGACCTTCATGCCGTCGCGCATGAAATTGCGCGCCTGGTAGTTGCGCACGCCGTTCCAGGGCTCGCGGCCCACGCGCTGCAGATCGTCGATGGAAAAGGCGTCCGGTTCGGACTTCATCAGCCAGTAGCGCTTGCGTGCGGTCATGCCATCTCTATCGCGGTAGGTGCCGATCGTCGACCGGCGCGGGAACAAGGGTGGACAGTTCGGTGCAGATCGCATCGACCGGGACATCCCAGGACGCGACCGGGAGGGCGTCCACCTGCTGGATCGAGAATCCGACGCCGACCAGCCACGGCGGGGCCGGGCGCGTCTGTCGGAATGCGAAGCTGCGATCATACCAGCCGCCTCCCATGCCCAGCCGCCGGCACTGGCTGTCGAACCCGACCAGCGGTGCCACCACCAGCGCCATCTGCTCCGGCGCCAGGGTCTGTGCGATGGGCATGTCCGGCTCGGGAATGCCGAACCGGTTGGCGGTCAGCGGCTGCCCGGGGCGCCACGGCGCGAAGCGCAGCGTCTGCGCGTGCAGCACCGGCAGGCAATAGACCACGGTGTCGGGCAACTGCATCTGCCAGCGGTGCAGGGCAATCTCGCCATCCATCGCCCAGTAGCCGGCGACATGGCCTGCGGTGGGGGCGAACGGCAACGACAGCAGCGCATCGGCCAGGGTGTCGGCAGCGGCCAGGCGGTGCGCGGCGGGGAGGTCTCGACGGGCGTGGCGCAACTGCTGGCGCAGGGCCAGGCGCGGGTCGGTCATGCCGGGGTCCAGGTCACGGAAGGAGAGCGGCGGATAAAACAAGAGCGACGCTCCAGGGGAACGTCGCTCTTGCCGGAATATTGCATTCTCCGCGGTGACGATGCGTGCGAAACGACCTTGAACCCGGGGTTCAAGTGGGTACGCTGGGGTTCCTTCGGGCTTCCCGCTACAAGGCGGACTTGCACTCCCGGCGCCGTCGCGCACCCGTGGTCGTAATTAAGGGACAAGGCGAATGTTTGCACACGCCGTCGTTCACAGCAGAGAACGCGTCGCCATTATAGCCAAGCGCGCGCCGAGGGATAGGCCGTTCGTCGGTTGGATTGCAGGGGAATTCAGATGGATGACAGGCGCGTGTTCATCGCCGCATGCGTGGCGATGTTCCACGCGCGGTCAGGCGCCGTCGATCGCGCGGTCCAACCGCCGGTTCAGGTCGGCCAGGGTCTGCTGCAGCGCCACCGCCTGGCGGGCATGGTCGTCGCGCAGCTGCTGCAGCTCGTGGGCGAGGTTGAGCGCGGCCAGCACCGCCACCCGGTCCACCGCGGCCATGCGGTTGCTGCCGCGGATCTCGCGCATCTTGGCGTCCAGCAGCCGGGCCGCCGCCGTGAGGCTTTCGCGTTCCTCGGCACCCACGCCCACGGTGTACTCGCGGTCCAGGATGCGGACACTGACCGGTTCGGTCTGGCTCATGTGTGCTGCTCCAGGGACTTGAGGCGGGTGATCATCGCTTCGACCCGGGAGCGGGCCTGCTCGTTCTTGGCCAGCAGCTGGGAGCGCTCGGCCACCAGGTGTTCCTGCTGGTGGCGCAGGCTGCGGTTCTCCTCGGCCAGGCGCTGGTTGCGCTCAAGCAACGCCTCCACGCGTGCGGCGAAGGCCTGCAACTGGGCGATGGCGTCGGCTGGTTCCATGAGCGGCACGATAGGCAAGGGCGTACGGGGCGGTCAAGCGAATAATGACGGGGGCCGGCGGCGGTCCGGGCCGGGGTCTGTCGCGGGCAGCCCGGGCGCACGGCGACGACCCGGGAAACACGGCCGGATTGCTACACTGTCGCGCTCACAAACCGTGGTGATCGGCTGCGGTGGCACCTTTTTCTGATCGAGCCCCAAGATGACCGAACTTCCGAGTGTCGACGACGTAAACCAGGCCAGCCAGGCATTGGGCCTGGGCGCCAACGCGGCTGAACTCCACGGCGGCCTGTGCGGCTGGCTGTCCGCTGGCGGCGCGCCGGTGCGCGAATGGCCGGCGCGGGTGCTGGCCGACGACGCCCTGCCGGTGCCGGCAGAGGGCGACGCGCTGTCGCGCCTGCTGGAGGCCAGCGTGGCCCAGCTCGAAGACCGCGACTTCGCCTTCGAGCTGCTGCTGTCCGATGCCGGCGATACCGCCGCGCAGGCCGATGCGCTGTTCACCTGGGCGCGCGCCTTCCTGGGCGGCTTCGGGCTGGGCTCGGGCGGTCGCCGCCCGACGCTGTCCGAAGAAGGCGAAGAAGCGCTCAACGACCTGGCCAAGCTGGCCCAGGCGTCGAGCGAGGATTTCGAGAGCGGCAACGACGATGACGAAGACGCACTGGCCGAAATCGAGGAGTTCATCCGCGTGGCGGTGCTGCTGCTGCACGGGGACTGCGTCATGGCCGCGCGCCATCGGCAGCGCCTGAACTGAGATGGATATCCGGCAGCTGACCGGCATCTCCGCCGCCGAATACACCCGTCGCCGCCGCCAGTTGATGGAAATGGCCGGCGACGACGCGATCCTGGTGCTGCCGGCCGCCGCCGAGCGCGTGCGCAGCCTGGATACCCACTATCCGTTCCGCCAGGACTCGGACTTCTGGTACCTGTCCGGCTTTCCCGAGCCGGATGCGGTGCTGGTGCTGATCCCCGGGCGCCGCCACGGTGAGGTGATCCTGTTCTGCCGCGAGCGCGATGCCGACCGCGAAGCCTGGGATGGCGCACGCGCCGGCCAGGAGGGCGCGGTGTCGCGCTACGGGATGGACGATGCGTACCCGATCGACGATCTGGACGACATCCTGCCGGGCCTGCTCGAAGGCCGTTCGCGGGTGTACTACCACTTCGGCCGCGATGCGGAATTCGACCTCAAGCTGATCGGCTGGGTCAACCGCGTGCGCTCCCAGGTCCGTCATGGCGCCCAGCCGCCGCACGAGTTCCTGGAACTGGGCCACCTGCTGCACGAACAGCGCCTGTTCAAGTCTGCCGCGGAGATCGCGCTGATGCAGCGCGCTGCCGACATCAGCGTGCAGGCGCACCGGGTGGCGATGCGGGTGGCGCAACCGGGCATTCACGAATACGAGCTGCAGGCCGACCTGGAGCGCGAGTTCCGCGCCAACGATGCCTGGGCCGCCTACGGCAGCATCGTCGGTGTCGGCGCCAATGCCTGCATCCTGCATTACCGCGACAACAACGCGCGCAGCCGCGACGGTGATCTGGTGCTGATCGACGCCGGCGCCGAGTACCGCGGGTACGCCAGCGACATCACGCGGACCTTCCCGGTCAACGGCCGTTTCACGCCCGAACAGCGTGCGCTGCACGATCTGGTGGGCGCGGCGCAGGCCGCCGCACTGGCCCAGGCGCGGCCGGGCCAGGCGTACGAAGCCGGGCATCTGGCGGCGGTGGAAACGCTCACGGAAGGCCTGCTGCGGCTGGGGCTGCTGAAGGGCAGCCTGGAAGAGAACATCGCCGAGGGCCATTACCAGCGCTTCTACCGGCACAAGACCGGCCATTGGTTGGGGCTGGATGTGCATGACGTCGGCGATTACCGCCTGGCCGGCGACTCGCGGATGCTGGAGCCGGGCATGGTGTTCACCATCGAGCCGGGCCTGTATGTCTCGGCCGACGACCGCACCGTGGACGCGCGCTGGCGTGGCATCGGCATCCGTACCGAGGACGACGTGCTGATTACCGACGACGGCCACCAGGTGCTGACGGCCGGGTTGGCGCGCAGTGCCGATGAGATCGAAGCGGAGATGGCCGCGCGCGCTCCGTAGCGCGGACCTCTGGTCGGCTGCGCTTCGTTCCGGAATCGACAGCCCCGGGCCGTCCGGAAAGCCGACCAACGGTCGGCTCTACCTGTTGTTGGTTGGTCGGCCGCGTCGTCCGGAAAGCCGACCAACGGTCGGCTCTACCGGTTGTTGGTTGGTCGGCCGCGTCGTCCGGAAAGCCGACCAACGGTCGGCTCTACCTGTCGTTGGTTGATCGGCCGCGTCGTCCGGAAAGCCGACCAACGGTCGGCTCTACCTGTCGTTGGTTGATCGGGCGCGCCGTCCGGAAAGCCGACCAACGGTCGGCTCTACCCGTTGTTGGTTGGTGGGCCGCGTCGTCCGGAAAGCCGACCAACGGTCGGCTCCACCCGTTGTTGGTCAGTCGGCCGCGGCGAAGGCCGGACGGGTGAGGTTGTCGGCATCGCCGTCGGTGCAGCGCACCTCGTCTTCAATGCGGATGCCGCCATACGGGCGGAAGAAGTCCACGCGGCTCCAGTCGATGCTGTCGGCGTTGCCGGCCTGCTTGACCTCGTCCAGCAGCATGTCGATGAAGTACAGGCCCGGTTCGATGGTGACCACCATGTCCGGCTCCAGCACGCGGGTCAGGCGCAGGTAGGGGTGGCCCTGCGGGCGCTCGACGCGGCCGCCGCGGTCACTGGCGGCGAAGCCGGCCACGTCGTGTACCTGCAGCCCGATCAGGTGGCCCAGACCGTGCGGGAAGAACGCGGCGCTGACGCCGGTGGCCAGGGCGGCCTCGGCGGACACCTTGAGCACGCCGAAGTCCTTGAGGATGCCCATCAGGGACAGGTGCGCATCGATGTGCAGCTGCTTGTAGTCCCCCCCCGCACGCACCCCCGCGCACATGACCTGCTGCGCGGCGTCGACCGCGTCGATCATTGCCTGGAACTCGTCGTGCCCGGCGGCGGCGTAGGTGCGGGTGATGTCGCTGGCATACCCATGCGCGCTGGCGCCGGCATCGATCAGGAAGCTGCGCAGCGGCTGCGGCGCGGTACGCCCCAGGTCGGTGTAATGCAGCACGGCCGCGTGCTCGTTGAGACCGATGATGTTGCCGTAGGGCAGTTCATTGGCGTCCTGGCCGACCGCACGGCAGTACGCCATGTGGATCTCGAACTCGCTGGCACCGGCGCGGAAGGCGGCCTCGGCGGCACGGTGGCCGCGCACGCCAAGGCGCTGGGCCTGGCGCATCAATGCGATTTCGTACGGCGTCTTGCTGGCGCGGTGCCAGTCCAGGTAGTTCACCACCGGCTCGGGGTTGTTCGGCACGAACGCGCCCAGCGTGCTCTGCGGCTCGCCGAGGATCGCGCAGCGTGCGATGTCCTTGGGCAGCAGCGCCAGCGCTTCCTCGGGCGTGCGGATGATCGCGATGTCCACATGCTCCACCCACCAGCCGTTGGGCGCGTCGGGCACCACATGCCAGTAGTCGAAGGGCTGGTGGAAAATCACCGTGGGGCGCTTGCCCGGGGTGTACACCAGCCAGCTGTTGGGCACCTTGGTCAGCGGCAGCCAGGCCTTGAAATTCGGGTTGACCGCGTACGGGTAGTCGCGGTCGTCGAACGCCTGGTAGTGCAGGGTGCCGCTGGGAATCACCAGGTGATCGAAACCGCCGCGCGCCAGCGCTTCATCGGCGCGCCGGCACAGCACGCTGATGTGGTGGGAATACAGGGCGCCGAGGTCTGGCTGGTTCATCACGGGGGCTCATTCGACAGTGCGGAGTGCAGCCCCTGATTCTGCCGCAATCGCGCCGGCGGCGCTGTGCCGGAACCGGCACTCACACTGCCGAAGATTCCTGTGCGATCCAGTCGCGCAGCTGCTCGCGGTGTTCCCGGCTCAGGGTCAGGAAGCGGAAGCCCACCCAGGCCTGGCCGGGCGCATGGGTCTGTTCGCTCCACAGCAGGTGCGCGCCCACATCGAGCACGCGCGGCTGGCCGAGCGGTCCGGGAATGGCGAACTGCAGCTGGTACAGGGCGTCCTCGTGCATCGGCACCGAGGCCAGCATCAGCATGCCGGTTTCGGACACGTTGCCGAGGCGGCCGATGATGGTCTCGGCCATGCAGTCGGTGACCGGCACCAGCTCGGCCACCTGGCGGCGCGGCGCGCGTCGCGTATCGGGGGTGTTCATGCCGATGCCTCCGGGGTACCGGCGCCCGCCAGCGAGCGCAGGGTGCGCAGGGTGGCCTGCCAGGCGCGGTCGATGAGCCGGCCCTTGTCTTCGGTGACGATGCGCGCCTGGCCGTGCGCCATCAGGCGGGCGAGGGCATCGAGCGAGTGCTCGCCGGCCTTCTGCCCGCGCGGCGTGACGAACAATGCGTTGTCGGTGACCAGGCTGTACCAGGACAAACGCTGGCGGCGCACGTCGCCCTGCTGGTTGGTGGTGAATTCGAACCACGTGCCGAACGGCAGCGTGCGCAGCTGGCGGTAGCAGTCTTCCTCTGCCGTGCTGCGCGCCAGCGGCGCGACCTTGCGCGGGTCCGCGCTGTCGGCCTGTTCGCCGAGGCGGGTACGCGCCTTCAGGCGTGCGGTCAGTTCGGTCCGCGAGGTGCTGTCGTCCTCGCCACCCGGCGTGGACAGCCGGCGGGCGATCGCAGCGGCCTCGTCCTGGTGATACCCCACCTGCAGCAGCGCGGCTTCGACCTGTTCCCCCAGCACGGTGTCGCTGTCCGCAGCGCCCGGCGGCTGGCAGGTGATGGCGGCGATGCGGGCCGTTTCCTCCTGGCGTTGCTGCCACTGCGGCGATTCCTCGCCGTGGCGCAGCAGGGTCAGGGTCAGGGTGTCCGACCAGGCCTGCTTGAGCAGGGACTGCACGAAGCGCGGCGGCGCGGCCTGCGCGCACAGCTGCTCGATGCTGGCGCTGGCCTGCTGCTTGGCCGATTCCAGGCGCTCCTTGCCGCGCGCCGCTTCCACGTGCCGTCGTTCGGCCAGTTCGGCCTTGTGTGCCAGTGCGCGGAAATGCTGCTGGATGTCATCGTTGGCGGCGTCGAACACCGCCGTATCGCCCTGGTAGTTCTGTACCACCTGGTCGACGGCGTGGCTGAGCTTGGCCACCAGCTGCGGATCGACATCCTCCTCGCCCAGCCAGGTGGCACCCGCTTCGGCCACGGCATTGAGCAGTTCGCGGGCCGGGTGCTGGTCGCGCACGAAGAAGGCGGGGTCGGACAGCGCTGCGCGCGCCACCGGCACCTGCAGACGGGTCAGCAGGTCGGCGGCGGCCGCGTCATGGCGGACTTCGCGCTGGATCTGCCCGTAGAGCATGTCCAGCAGGTCGAAGGTGTCGTTGTCCTTGATGGTCAGCGCCGCCTGCGGCCCGTGGTCGGCGCGGACCTGGGCCAGCAGCGCGTTGTGCAGGTCGGCCATGCTGCGGCGGGTGCCTGCGGCGTGCGCGGTCTGGCCCTGCAGTCGCGCCAGGGTGGCATGCAGGGCATCGTCGGGAATCGGAACGCCGGGGCTGGCTGGCGCCGGTTGTGCCGGGGCCTGGGGCGCGGCGCCGGGGGCACCTGCCACCGACGGTCCGTCCGGCGGCGCGCCGCCGCCGGTGTCCACTGCTGCTGCCGCTGCCGCGACCCCGGCGTTGGCCTGGCGCGCGGCGCCAAGCAGCTGGTGCAGGGCGGCCATCGCCGGTGCGGTGAGATCCGGGCCGGCCGCGGCGCCCGCAGCGGCCGCCGGTACGGCTGGCCCCGCCCCGGCAGTGGTCATGGGCGCGAGCGTGGCGTCCTGCAGCGAGCGCGGCAGGGCGCCCATTGCTTCACTGGTCATGGCCGCCCAGGCGCCGGCCGGCGCGGTGCCGCCCCAGCCGGTCAGCGGCCGCACGCCGGTACCGCCGGCACGGGCAGGGGGGCCACGCTCGGTACCCGTGACGATGCGGCGGGTGGTTGCCGACCGGGCCAGATACGGCGTGTAGACCAGGCCGGGCAGCACGCCTTCGTGGCCGAGCAGGATGTTGGCGCGCTCCAGCAGTTCGCCGAGACGCTCGATCAGCTGGCGGTCGAACACACGGAACAGCGCGAGCTGGGTTTCCAGCCCCAGCGCGAACTGTTCTCCCAGGTCGCGCGCGATCCGGCACAGCACGTGCGGGCCGAAGGGCAGATCCTCCACGTCGAACGCCGGCCCGGCCGCCAGCACGCCGAAGCGCTGGCCCAGCAGCTGCAGCGCGCTGGCCGAGCGCTGGGCTTCGCGCCGGGTGATGTCGGCCAGCACGATGTCGCGGTCGATGTCGGTATCGGTGACCAGGGTCAGGGTGCTGGCCGATACCGGAGCGGCGGCGGCCACCGGCCGGTGGGCCTGCCGCGGCTGGCGCAGCTGCGCCAGCGCGGCGGACAGGGCGGTCAGGAAGCGCGGTGCGAACAGGGCGTTCACCTCGTGCAGCTGCCGCGTCTGGGCGTAGATGTCGGCCTGGATCTGGCTGTTGCGCGCGCGCTCGGCATCGCGGAACAACTCGCGTTCCAGCTCGACGATGGTCAGCTTGAGCGGGTTGCTCAGGATCTGCACCGCCTGTGCATGCAGCGCGGCCAGCAGCCGGCGCACGCGCGGCGGCGCATCGACGCTGGCAAAGCGCGCGCTGTCGGGCTGGGACGATGAAGGTGCGGACGCAGACATCCGTTGTGGTTCCGGCTCCCCTGAGTACCCGGAATCTAACGGTTTCCCCGGATTGCCGCCACACGGTGCGTGAAGACACACCTGACGCAGGCCGTCGTAGAGCCGGGTTCTACCCGGCTGCACTCCGTCCGGATCGGCGCACACCTGACACAAGCCGGGCAGAGCCCGGCGCTACGGGAGGAACAGTTCGACCACGTCGTTGGTGAAGCGCCGGCCCAGCTCGGTGGGCTGGATGTGGTCGCCGTCCACGGTCATCCACCCACGCGCCACGGCGGTCTGCAGCGGTGCGGCGATCTGCGCCCGCGCCAACCCGGTGCGCGATTCGAAATCGCGCAGACCAAAGCCCTCGTGCAGGCGCAACAGGTTGAGCATGTACTCGAACGGCAGGCGGTCGGCATCGATGATGTCATCGCCGCCGATCGACGCGGCGGTGCCGGCGCTGTCCATGAACGTCTGCGGGTGCTTGTGCTTCCAGCGGCGCAGCACGTTCTGCCCGGCGCCGCTGCTGATCTTGCCGTGCGCGCCGGCGCCGATGCCCAGGTAGTCGCCGAAGCGCCAGTAGTTCAGGTTGTGCGCGCTCTGCCGGCCCGGCCGCGCATAGGCGCTGACCTCGTACTGCGCGTAGCCGGCGTCGGCCAGCAGGCGCTGGCAGTGTTCCTGGATGTCCCAGGCCGAGTCCTCGTCCGGGATGCCCTGCGGCGGCCGTGCGAAGAACACCGTGTTCGGCTCCAGGGTGAGCTGGTAGTGCGACAGGTGCGTGGGCTGCAGCGCGAACGCGCGTTCCAGGTCGTGTTCGGCCTGCGCCAGGGTCTGCTGCGGCAGCGCGTACATCAGGTCGATGTTGAAGTTGTCGTAGCCGGCGTCCTGCGCCAGCTTGACCGCGCGCTCGGCTTCGCCACTGTCGTGGATGCGGCCCAGGCGCTTGAGCGCCTCGTCGTTGAAGGTCTGGATGCCGAAGCTGATGCGGTTCACGCCGGCCGCGCGGTAGCGGTCGAAACGGCCGTGCTCGGCGGTGCCCGGGTTGGTTTCCAGGGTGACTTCCAGGTTCGGTGCGAAGCGCAGCCGCGCCGACGCGGCCTGCAGGAAGCGGTCGATCGCGTCCGGCGGAAACAGGCTGGGCGTACCGCCACCGAAGAACACGCTGCTGACCACCCGGCCCCAGACCAGCGGCAGGTCCTGGTCCAGGTCGCGGATCAGCGCGTCGATGTAGGCCTCGAACGGCAGTTCGCCCTTGGCCGCATGCGAGTTGAAATCGCAGTACGGACATTTGCGTACGCACCAGGGCAGGTGCACGTACAGCGCCAACGGCGGCGGGACCAGCCGCGGCGCATGATCATGATCGTGGTCGCCGGTGCAGGCTTCGCCGGGCAGGTGGTTGCAGGAGGTGGTCATGGACGTTGCGGCGCGGCAGGATTCGGGGGGAGGGCAGCGGTGCCCGGTGCCAGTTCGCGGGGGATGGCCAGGCCGGGTTGGGCGCTGTGCACAGCGGCAGCGATGGCGCGGAACAGCGCCAGCGCGCCGCCATCGGCCACATGGGTGTTCATCACCCGCACGTGATGCCAACGCCGGTGGGAACCGGGATGCAGGGCAACGCCCAGCTCACTCACCACCGACTGGGGGCTGCGTTGCCAGTTGCCATAGTGCAACGCGTTCACCTCGCGGGCATGGAAGCGCCGCGCGCGGAAGCCGTTCAGTGCGCTCTTGACCTCGATATGCCCATCGGCCTCGATCACGACACGTTGTCGGCTGAGTACGCCGATCATCACGGCGAGCAGGACCCACATGCTGGCGATCAGGCCGAACAGGAAGCCCCACGGGGATTCCTGCGCCGGATCGGTGCTGTCCGAGCCGAGCAGCGACGCGCCGCCCATGACCACCAGAACGCCCAGCATCAACGTGGCGAGCAGGGCCTGGTAGCTGCGCCCGCTGGAGTGGAACACGCGGCGCGCCCCGTCGCTCATGTGCTGGCGAGGAACCCGCGCAGCCTGGCCAGGGCGATGGCGCGGTGGCTGATGGCGTTCTTCTGCGCCGGCTCCATTTCCGCCGCGGTCAGGCCACGTACCGGGTCCAGGAACACCGGGTTGTACCCAAAGCCGTTGCTGCCGCGTGGCGCATCGATGATGGTGCCTTCCCAGCTGCCTTCGCAGATCAACGGTTGCGGGTCGTTGGCATGGCGCAGCAGCACGATCACCGCGTAGAAGCGCGCCGTGCGGCGTTCGGCCGGCACATCGCGCATCGCCTCGAGCAGCTTGGCGTTGTTGGCGGCATCGTTGGTCGGGCTGCCCGCATAGCGCGCGCTGTACAGGCCGGGAGCGCCATCGAGCGCGTCCACGATCAGGCCCGAGTCGTCGGCCAGGGCCGGCAGGCCGGTGCTGGCGCAGGCGTGGCGGGCCTTGATCAGCGCGTTCTCGACGAAGGTCAGGCCGGTTTCGGGCACGTCGCCGACGCCCAGTTCGCCCTGCGCCACGATCTGCAGCGGCAGGTCGCCGAGCATGGCCTGCAGTTCCTTCAGCTTGCCGGCGTTGCCGCTGGCCAGTACCAGTGTCTTCATTTCGGCTCCAGCAGGTCCCAGGTGTTGCCGTACAGGTCGGCGAACACCGCGACGGTGGCATAGACCTCCTCGCGCGGGGTTTCCAGGAACACCACGCCCTGGGCGGTCATGGCGGCATGGTCGCGGTGGAAGTCATCGGTGTTCAGGAAGAAGCCGACGCGGCCCCCGGTCTGGTTGCCGATGCGCGCGCGCTGCTCGTCGTTGCTGGCGCGGGCCAGCAGCAGGGCGGCGGCGCTGCCGTCGGTCGGGCCCACCACCACCCAGCGCTTGTCGCCCTGGTCGATGTCCTCGATCAGGGTGAAGCCGAGCTTGCCGGTGTACCAGGCGATGGCCTCATCGTAATCGGCCACCACCAGCGTGGTCAGGGCGATGCGCCGCTTCATACCGACGCCAGAGCGGCCTGCTGTGCCGCAAACAGATCCTGGATGCCCTTCTCGGCCAGTGCCAGCAGCGCGTCCAGTTCATCGCGGCGGAAGGCGTGGCCTTCGGCGGTGCCCTGCAGTTCGATGAAGCCGCCACCGTCGTTCATCACCACGTTCATGTCGGTATCGCAGTCGCTGTCCTCGGCATAGTCCAGGTCCAGCACCGGGGTGCCGCGGTACACGCCGACGGAGACCGCCGCGACCGCGCCGAAGATCGGGTTGCGTTTGATGTCGCCGCGCTTGAGCAGGAAGTTCACCGCGTCCACCAGGGCCACGTAGGCGCCGGTGATGGCGGCGGTACGGGTGCCACCGTCGGCCTGCAGCACGTCGCAGTCCAGGGTGATGGTGCGTTCGCCGAGTGCGCCGCGGTCGATGCAGGCGCGCAGGGTCCGGCCGATCAGGCGCTGGATTTCCAGCGTGCGGCCGCCCTGCTTGCCGCGGGCGGCTTCGCGGTCGTTACGGGTATGGGTCGAACGCGGCAGCATGCCGTACTCGGCCGTTACCCAGCCCTCGCCCTTGCCGCGCAGGAACCCCGGCACGCGGTTTTCCACGCTGGCGGTGCACAGCACGCGGGTCTCACCGAAGCTGACCAGCACCGAGCCTTCGGCATGGCGGGTGAAGGCGCGCTCGATGCGCACTTCGCGCAGCTGGTCGGCCTGGCGGCCACTGGGACGGGGATCGGACATGCTTGGCTTCCGGGTAGGACGGGGGATGCGGAGCCGCGCCCGGGCCGGAGACCGGCGGGCGAGGAGGCCGTGAGAAGACCGCTAGGGTACCATTTGCACTTTGAGAGCACCGGAAACCCGCATGATTCGAAGCATGACCGCCTATGCCGGCGGCGAGCGCGCCACCCGCTGGGGCACGCTGGCCTGTGAGCTGCGCTCGGTCAACCACCGGTTCCTGGAGGTGGGCGTACGCCTGCCCGAAGAACTGCGTGCGTTGGAACCGCAGCTGCGCGAGCGCGTCGCTTCCCGTTGCAGCCGCGGCAAGATCGACCTGGTGGTGCGCCTGCGCGCCCCGGAGGTCACCGGTGCGCTGGTGGTCAACGATGCACTGCTGGCCCAGCTGGGCGAGCTGTCCCGGCGCCTGGCGCCCGGGTTCCCCAGCCTGCAGGTGAGCTTCACCGAACTGCTGCAGGTGCCCGGCGTGATGCAGGGCGAGGCGGTCGATGCCGCGGCCCTGCAGGCCGAGGCGCTGGCACTGCTGGATACCGCGCTGGATGGCTTCGTGGCGGCACGCGAGCGTGAAGGCGACAAGCTGGCCACGGCCATCCAGGAACGTGTGGACGGGGTGGAGCGCATCGCTGCCGAGGTCACCACGCTGATTCCGCTGATCCGCGAGGGCCAGCGCGCCAAGCTGTCGGCCCGCCTGGCCGATCTGCCGCATCCGGTCGATCCCGGTCGCGCCGAGCAGGAGCTGGTGCTGTGGCTGCAGAAGCTGGACGTGGACGAGGAGCTGGACCGCCTGGGCAGCCATATCGTGGAGATCCGCCGCGTGCTCAAGCAGCGCGAGCCGGTCGGCCGCCGTCTGGACTTCCTGCTGCAGGAGTTCAACCGCGAAGCCAACACGCTGGGCTCCAAGTCGGTGGACAGCCGCACCTCCAACGCCGCTGTCGAACTGAAGGTGCTGATCGACCAGATCCGCGAACAGGTGCAGAACATCGAATGAGCAGCCAGCCCATGCCGACCGCCGAGCCCGCACGCGGCACCCTGTACATCGTGGCCGCGCCCTCCGGGGCCGGCAAGAGCAGCATCGTCAATGCCACCCTGGCGCGCGACCCGCAGATCGCCCTGTCGATCTCGTTCACCTCGCGTGCGACCCGGCCCGGCGAGATCAACGGCGAGCACTACCACTTCGTCAGCGCTGCGGAGTTCGAGCGGATGATCGCCGCCGGCGATTTCTTCGAACATGCCTGGGTGCACGGCGACTGGAAGGGCACCGCCCGGCAGTCGGTGGAGCCGCAGCTGGCGGCCGGCCAGGACGTGCTGCTGGAGATCGACTGGCAGGGCGCCCAGCAGGTGCGCCAGCTGGTGCCCGGTACGGTCACGGTGTTCATCCTGCCGCCGTCCCGGCAGGCCCTGCAGGACCGCATGCGCAAGCGCGGGCAGGACAGCGAGGCGGTGATCGCGCAGCGTCTGGCGGCCGCACGCGAGGAAATGCTGCATTTCAACGATTTCGACTACGTGATCGTCAACGAGGTCTTCGAGACCGCCGTGGACGAGCTGTGTGCCATCTTCACCGCCAGCCGGCTGCGCCGGGAGGCCCAGAAGGTCCGCCACGCGGGCCTGATCCAGGCGCTGCTGACCCAGGATCCGGCCACAACTGACTGATTCACAAGGGGCGGGTAGCGGGTTGGCTTGATTTTGTCCAGCCCCCGCCGGTACAATCCGTCCCCTTTCCCTCATTCGATTGAGCAGCCCTCACCGGCTGCCGGGAGCCCGCATGGCCCGCATCACCGTAGAAGATTGTCTGGAAGTCGTGAACAACCGTTTCGAACTGGTCATGATGGCGTCCAAGCGCGCCCGTCAGCTGGCCAATGGCGTCCAGGCCACCCTGGACAACAGCGAAACCGAAGACAAGCCGACCGTGCTGGCGCTGCGCGAGATTGCCGCCCGCAAGATCGACAACGCCCTGATCGACGAAGTCGAGAAGGCCGAGCGCGAGCGTGCCGAGCGTGAAGCACTGGAATGGGCCGCTGCCGAAGTCGTTGCCGACGAAGACATGTCCAAGAACGACGACTGATCGCCCACGCGATGCATCGTTGTTGACACAGACAGCCCGCCCTTGGCGGGCTGTCTGCATTTCAGGGCCGGGGCGCGGTCATGACGCAATAATTTGCCGTTATCACGTGGCTGGAATAGTCTTCAAGCCATGAATCCAGGCCCCACTGCCAAGGTCGCCTCGCCCCCCGGCGCGGCCGTACCCGACTATGTCCTCCAGCTCGAACGTGCGGCGCACTATCTGCCGCCGGAGCAGTTGCCGTTGCTGCGCCGTGCCTGGGAAGTGGGGGCCTCCGCGCATGCCGGCCAGACCCGCAAGTCCGGTGAGCCCTACATCACCCATCCGGTGGCGGTGGCCCAGGTGCTGGCCGAGCTGGGCCTGGACGTGGAAGCGCTGATCGCCGCGATCCTGCACGACACCATTGAAGACACCCCGCTGACCCGCGAGGAACTGGCCGCCGAGTTCGGCGAGGCCGTGGCCGAGCTGGTCGATGGCGTCACCAAGCTGGACAAGCTGAAGTTCCGCGACCGCCAGGAAGCGGCCGCCGAGAGCTTCCGCAAGATGCTGCTGGCGATGTCGCGCGACCTGCGTGTGATCATGATCAAGCTGGCCGACCGCCTGCACAACATGCGCACCCTGGGCGCGCAGAGCCGCGAAGCGCGTGGCCGGATCGCGCGCGAGACGCTGGAGATCTACGCCCCGATCGCACAGCGCCTGGGCATGAGCCTGGTCAAGAGCGAGCTGCAGAACCTGGGGTTCAAGGCGCTGTATCCGTGGCGTCACGCCATCCTGGAAAAACACATCCGCAGCCAGCCGGTGGTCCGCCGCGAGGCGATGGCGCAGGTGGAAGTGCAGCTGAGCCAGCGCCTGGCCAAGGAAGGGCTGGAACACCGCCTGGTCAGCCGCATCAAGACCCCGTGGAGCATCTACAACAAGATGCGCGACGAGAACAAATCCTTCGACCAGGTGATGGACGTGTTCGGCTTCCGCCTGGTGGTGCGCGGCGTGCCGCAGTGCTATCACGCGTTGGGTGCGGTACATGCCACCTTCAAGCCGCTGGACGGGCGCTTCCGCGACTTCATCGCGATCCCCAAGGCCAACGGCTACCAGTCACTGCACACGGTGCTGTTCGGGCCCTACGGTTCGCCGATCGAAGTGCAGATCCGCACCGAGGAGATGGACCTGATCGCCGAACGCGGCGTGGCCGCGCACTGGACCTACAAGTTCGGCGGCGACTCGCCCAACAGCGCGCAGAGCCGTGCGCATGCGTGGATCGTCGAGCTGATCGATTCGCAGCGCGCCGCGGGCTCCTCGCTGGAGTTCCTGGACAACGTCAAGGTCGACCTGTTCCCGGACGAGGTCTACCTGTTCACCCCGAAGGGCAAGATCCTCGCCTTGCCGCGCAACTCCACCGCCCTTGATTTCGCCTACGCGGTGCACACCGACGTGGGCAACATGGCCGTGGCCTCGCGCGTGGACAAGAAGCTGGTGCCGCTGCGTACCAAGCTGGTCAGCGGCCAGACCGTGGAAGTGATCACCGCACGCTCGGCCACACCCAAGCCGCAGTGGCTGGAGTTCGTGGTCAGCTCCAAGGCGCGTACCGCGATCCGTCACCAGCTCAAACAGCTTGAACACGAAGACGCCGTGCAGCTGGGCCACCGCATGCTGGACCGCGCGCTGGAGGCAATGGACAGTTCGCTGGAGCGGCTGCCCAAGGGCCGCCTGGACGCGTTCCTGGCCGAGCACCGCTACCCGCGCCTGGAGGCCTTGCTGGCCGAAGTGGCGCTGGGCAACTGGATGCCCAACCAGGCTGCGCAGGCACTGATGGCCTATGCCGAGCTGCGCGGCGGTGCGCATTCCAAGCATTCGCAGGAGAAGATCCTGATCAACGGCAGCGAGCGTGGCGTGGTCACCTTCGCCAACTGCTGCCAGCCGATCCCGGGCGACGACATCATGGGCTACCACACCGCCGGCAAGGGCATCGTGGTGCACCGCATGGACTGTCCGAACCTGGCCGAGCTGCGCAAGTCGCCTGAACGCTGGGTGCCGATCGGCTGGGACACCACCGTGTCCGGCGACTACGACACCTCGCTGGTGGTCGAGGTCGAGAACGGTACCGGTGTGCTGGCGCAGCTGGCCGCCGCGATCGCCCAGAGCCACTCCAACATCGAGCGGGTGGACTACCTGGACCGCGACTTCAACGCGGCCGTGCTGTGCTTCAACGTGCAGGTCCGCGACCGCAACCACCTGGCCGAGGTCATGCGCCGGCTGCGCCGTCTGTCGGTGGTGCAGTCGGTACGCCGTCAATAAACGGCAGCGCGGGGCAGGGCGCCCGCCGCGGAAACGCGGCGGTACAATGGCCGCTTCACTCTCGTTACCCGGAGCTTCCATGTCCCGTCAGATCATCACCAGCGACAAGGCACCGGCCGCCATCGGCCCGTACTCGCAGGCCGTGCGCGCCGGCAACACCGTGTATTTCTCCGGCCAGATTCCGCTGGACCCGGCCACCGGCGACATCGTCGGCGCGGGCGATATCGAGGCACAGGCGCGCCGCGCCTTCGACAACCTCAAGGCCGTGGCCGAAGAAGCCGGCGGCTCGCTGGACAAGGTGGTCCGCCTGGGTCTGTACCTGACCGACCTGGCCGAGTTCGCCAAGGTCAATGCGGTGATGCAGGACTACTTCCAGGCCCCGTACCCGGCCCGTTCCACCATCGAAGTTTCCGGCCTGCCGAAGGGCGCCAACTTCGAGGTCGACGCGGTGATGGTCATCGACTGACCCTCACGTGGCACGCAAGTCGGCGGTCACCCCGGCCCTGACGCCTTCCGGCGACGCCTCCCTGGCGATGCTGGCCGGTGTCGGCCCGGCCGTGGCCGCCAAGCTGGCGGCGCGCGGCCTGTCCTCGCTGCAGGACCTGTGGCTGCATCTGCCGCTGCGCTATGAAGACCGCACCCGGCTGACCACCATCGCCCAGCTCCAGCCCGGCATGGCCGCGCAGGTGGAGGGGCGGGTCAGCGCGGTGGAGCGTGGCTTCCGCGGTCGCCCGATGCTGAAGGTAGCCATCGAGGACGACTCGTACGGCACGCTGCTGCTGCGCTTTTTCCACTTTCGCGCCCAGCAGGTGGCGCAGTTCGCGGTGGGCGCGCGGGTGCGCTGCTATGGCACCGCCAAACCGGGCCAGCTCGGCCTGGAGATCGTGCATCCCAGTTACCGCGTGCTGGGCAGTCACGACGAAGACGAACTCGGCGACAGCCTCGACCCGGTCTATCCGGCCGTCGAGGGCGTCGGGCCGGCCACGATGCGCCGGTTCATCGGGCTCGCACTGGATCGCCTGCCCGACGAGGCCGCGCTGGAACTGCTCCCGCCCGACTGGCTGTCCGGGCTGGGTCTGCCGTCGCTGCGCGCCGCGCTGCTGACCGTGCACCGGCCCCCGCCGGATGCGGACCTGGCTGCGTTGGCCGCCGGCCGGCACCCGGCGCAACGGCGACTGGCCATCGAGGAACTGCTGGCGCACCACCTCAGCCTGCGCCGCCAGCGCATGGCGCTGCAGGCGCACCACGCGCCGTCGCTGCGCGGGCAGGGCGCGCTGGTCGAACGGCTGCGCGAGAGCCTGCCGTTCCGGCTGACCGGTGCGCAGCAGCGCGTGTACGAACAGATCCGCAAGGACCTGGCCAAGGCACACCCGATGCTGCGGCTGGTGCAGGGCGATGTCGGTTCGGGCAAGACCGTGGTCGCGGCGATGGCGGCGATGCTGGCGGTGGAGCGGGGCAAGCAGGTGGCGCTGGCCGCGCCGACCGAACTGCTCGCCGAGCAGCATCTGAACAACCTGCGCGGCTGGCTCGAACCGCTGGGCGTGCGCACCGCCTGGCTGGCCGGCAAGGTCACCGGCAAGGCGCGCGCCAAGGTGCTGGCCGAGGTTGCCTCGGGCGAGGCGCAGGTCGTGGTCGGTACCCATGCGCTGATGCAGGACAGCGTGGTGTTCAAGGACCTGGCGCTGGCCATCGTCGACGAGCAGCACCGCTTCGGCGTGCACCAGCGGCTGGCGCTGCGCGACAAGGGCGCCGACGGGCGCAGCGTGCCGCACCAGCTGGTGATGACCGCCACGCCGATTCCGCGCACGTTGGCCATGTCCGAGTATGCGGATCTGGATGTCTCGGCGATCGACGAGCTGCCGCCGGGGAGAACGCCGGTGCAGACCGTCGCGCTCAACAACGACCGGCGCCCGGAGCTGATCCAGCGCATCGCGGTGGCCTGTGCCGAAGGGCAGCAGGTGTACTGGGTGTGCACGCTGATCGAAGAAAGCGAGGAGCTCGATGCAACGCCGGCACAGGCCACCTTCGAATCGCTGCAGGCGCTGCTGCCGGGTGTGCGCGTGGGACTGGTGCACGGGCGGCTGAAGGCCAGCGAAAAACTTGCCACGATGGTCGCGTTCAAGGCCGGGGAAATCGACCTGCTGGTGGCCACCACGGTCATCGAGGTCGGCGTGGACGTTCCCAATGCGTCGTTGATGATCATCGAAAACGCCGAGCGCCTCGGGCTGGCGCAGCTGCACCAGCTGCGCGGGCGGGTCGGGCGCGGCTCGGCGGTGTCGCGTTGTGTGCTGCTGTACCAGGCGCCGTTGTCGAACATGGCGCGCGCGCGGCTGGAGACCATGCGCCAGACCAACGACGGGTTCCTGATCGCCGAGAAGGACCTGGAACTGCGCGGTCCCGGCGAACTGCTCGGCACCCGGCAGACCGGTCTGGCCGCGTTCCGCATGGCCGACCTGGCGCGCGACGCCGACCTGCTGCCCGGCGTGCACGAACTGGCCGAGCGCCTGCTCGCCGAAGCGCCCGCGGTGGCCGACACCGTGGTGCGGCGCTGGATCGGCTCGGCGGTGCGCTACGCGGCGGCCTGACGGGGCGCCAGCCCCCGCCTTGTATTTGTCATGACAGGGTGCGAAAGTCCCTTGCCGATTATCAAGACGGCAAAGATGACCAAGAAGATTCCGCTGCTGATCGACACCGATCCGGGTGTCGACGACGCCCTGGCCCTGTTGATGGCCTTCGCCGATGAACGCCACGCCATCGTTGGCCTGACCATCGCCGCCGGCAATGTCGGCCTGGACCACACGGTCCGCAACGCCCTGAAGCTGTGCGAAGTGGCTGGCCGCGACGACGTGCCGGTGTTCGCCGGTTCCGCCGATCCGCTGCTGCACCCCTCGGTGGATGCCGCCCACGTGCATGGCGCCGATGGGTTCGGCGACGTCAACCTGCCGCCTGCCGCCCGCACCGCCGAGGCCGAACACGCCGCGCTGGCGATCCTGCGCCTGTCGCACGAGTACGCCGGCGAGCTGTTCCTGGTGGCACTTGGTCCGCTGACCAACCTGGCGCTGGCGCTCAAGCTCGACCCCACCTTGCCGCAGCGTGTGAAGCGCTTCCTGGTGATGGGCGGGGCGGTGACCTGCCACGGCAACATCACCCCGGCTGCCGAGTTCAACATCGCCTTCGATCCGGAAGCGGCGCACGTGGTGTTCACCGGTTTCCCGCAGATCGAAGTGGCCGACTGGGAAGCCACCGTGGCCCACGGCCTGCTGCACAAGGACGTCGAGCAGTGGCTGGCTGCCGACAGCGACAAGGCCCGCTTCTACGAGCTGATCTCGCGCCAGACCCGCCTGTGGTCCGAAGACAGCCGCGGCGAGCGCTGGTTCGCCGCCGATGCCCTGGCGATGGCCTGGGCGCTGCAGCCGGAAGGGGCGATCCGGGTCGAATCGCGTCCGTTGAACATTGAACTGGCCGGTGTCCACAGCCGAGGTGCTACCATTGTCGACTGGAACCGCCAGACGGGGCAGCCGGACAACACCCAGCTGCTGATGGCCTACGACCAGGGGCGCTTTGAAGCCCAGGTCCGGGCCGCTCTCGGGGTCCGGTAAGGCCGCCACGGCGCGCCTGTTCATGTAGCGGTGGTCCCGGCTTGCCCTTGAAGGGCGCCGGGACTATAATGCCGCGCTTACGTTTTTCATATTCTCTACGGTGTGTCCATGAAGGCCGATATCCATCCGAACTACCGTGACGTCGTTTTTCAGGACGTTACCTCTGATTTCAAGATCCTGACCCGTTCCACCATGGCGACGAAAGAAACCGTGCAGTGGGAAGATGGCAAGGAATACCCGCTCGTCAAGATCGAAATCTCGTCCGCCTCGCACCCGTTCTACACGGGCAAGCACAAGGTGATCGACACCAGCGGCCGTATCGACAAGTTCCAGAAGCGTTTCGGCAAGCCGGCTCCGGCTGCTGCTGCCGAATAAGCGGTCGACGCTGCTGCACGAAAACAACGGTCGCCCAGGCGGCCGTTGTTTTTTTTTGCCTGTTTGAACCCTGCTGGCGAATGAACGGCAGTTCATAAATTGTCGCTGCGGCAGGAACGCAGTGTCCATCCCGGTCGCCCCGGCAGCCGCGAATGCCTGCTGGAGCGGGGCGTGCACGCCCTGCGTCTACGACTTCCGTCCTAGGGCGTGGCAAATGTTGCTGTGCGATAATGACGTGATCCACAGCACAGGCTGTGGACTTCCTTCACGTGCCTGCCCCATGCGCTTGGGTGGGCGCCTTCCCCTGAGGAGCGCACACAGTGTCCGATCTTGATCAGGTCACGCTCAACGCCGGCGACACGTCGGTTGTTCTGCCGGTCATCAAACCCACGCTTGGCAACGATTGCGTCGATATCTCGAAGCTGACCAAGGAAACGGGTCTCTTCACCTACGACTCCGGCTTCACCGCCACCGCCAGCTGCAAGTCCGCCATCACCTACATCGACGGCGACAAGGGCGTGCTGCTGTACCGCGGCTACCCCATCGAGCAGCTCTCGGAAAAGTCCAGCTACGTCGAAGTGGCCTACCTGCTGATCAACGGCGAGCGTCCGAGCGCCGAGCAGCTGAAGGCCTTCACCGATGAGCTGGCCGCCGAGGCCAACGTCGATGCATCGATCAACACGCTGATCGCCAGCTTCGCCAAGGATGCCCATCCGATGGCCATCCTGGCCGCCGCGATCGCGCAGCTGTCGGGCATCTACCACGCCTCGCTGGACCTGTCCGACGCCGAACAGCGCCGCCAGGCCGCCGTGCGCCTGATCGCCAAGGTGCCGACCCTGTCGGCGCTGATCTACCGCCACGGCAAGGGCCTGCCGGCCAACACGCCGGACACCTCGCTGGACTACGTCAGCCGCTTCCTGAAGCAGACCTTCGAGTCCGCCGACGGCCAGTACGACCTGAACCCGGACGTGGTCAAGGCGCTGGACCTGCTGTTCATCCTGCACGCCGACCACGAGCAGAACGCCTCGACCTCGACCGTGCGCCTGGTCGGTTCGACCGGTGCCAACCCGTATGCCTCGGTCGCCGCCGGCGTCACCGCGCTGTGGGGTCCGGCCCACGGCGGTGCCAACGAAGCCGTGCTGAAGATGCTGGAAGAGATCGGCTCGGCCGACAACGTCGAAAGCGCCGTGCTCAAGGCCAAGGACAAGACCTCCGGCTTCCGCCTGATGGGCTTCGGCCACCGCGTGTACAAGAACTTCGACCCGCGCGCCAAGGTCATCGGTGAGATGACCGGCAAGGTGCTCAAGCAGCTCGGCGTGCAGGATCCCCTGCTCGACGTGGCCGTCAAGCTGGAGCAGGCCGCACTGCAGGACGATTACTTCGTCGCCCGCAAGCTGTACCCGAACGTCGACTTCTACAGCGGCATCATCTACAAGGCGCTGCAGATCCCGACCGAAATGTTCACCGTCATGTTCGCCCTCGGCCGTACCTCCGGCTGGGTTGCGCACTGGCTGGAACAGCAGGTCGATCCGGAAATGAAGATCGGCCGCCCGCGCCAGGTCTACACCGGCCACGACGTGCGCGACTACCAGGGCTGATCGCCCCGACGTTGCAACGCAGAAAACGCCTCCGCAAGGAGGCGTTTTTTTTTGTGCATCGCGACCCATGTGTCGAGACCACTGGCGTCTCACGGTCCGTCCAGCGGATGTCCGGTGTCGACGTGCATTCGCGTCGCAACGGGTCGCGTCGGTCCCGGCATTATCTCCGTGGGTTGCGCCAGATAATATCCGGCGCGCAGGTCGTGGCCGATTCCGTCTGCGCAGGTGGGGCCATGGAGCCTGCGCGATGTCGTGTTCGACAGTCTGGAAAAACAGGCTTTTTTTCGCAGGAATGATAGGCGCGCATGACGACGCCGTGGTGAAAACCCACGTAGGAATCGGCGTGATTCGTACGTCGCGTGCGCGATGTCGCAGATGTACCTGTTATTGATGCATTTTAAGAATCGTTGCATGTCCAAATCACATTTCATTGACTAACGTGACCGCGCTGCTGGTACACCCCGTTCGTACGGCAGTGCTTCCACTACGGAGGCTCCTTAAATAATCAGAGAGAGAAACACATGTCGCATATCTTCAAGAAGGCCGCGCTTGCCGTGGCACTCGTCGGCGCCTCGCTGTCGGCAAACGCTGCAGTGGAAGCCAACATCACCGTGTGGGCCAACGTCGACCCGACCCTGTCCCTGCTCAAGGCCGATGGCACCGCCCTGCCGGATGCGGTGCAGCTGGTGTACCGCGCCGGTGGTGCCGGCCTGGCCCCGTGGAGCGAAGATGTGCGCATCTTCACCAACGACGTCGAGAAGGACGTCACCGTGCGTCTGGCCGCCGACGCGGTACTGCGTCCTGATCTGGCGGCCCCCGGTGCCCAGAATGTCGACCTGGCCGTGAGCCTCAACGGCCGTCCGCTGGATACCACCGCCATCGAATTCGCTGCTGCCGATCTGTTCGAGAGCGCGATTCCGGGTGCTTCGATCGCCATGCCGCTGCGCGTGCAGCAGAAGACCTCCGGTGAAATCAGCCACGCCGGTCTGTACAGCGGCACCGTCGCACTCGTCGTCGCCCAGAGCGCCGGCACCCTGTAATTCCTCCTACCGTGCCGGCCCGTGCGCGGGCCGGCCGGCTATCGGTTGTACCTCCCCTCATGTTGATACCTGCCCCCGCCCTTACCCGGCTGGCGATCGCGCTCGCCCTGACGTTGACCGTACCGGCCGTCCAGGCGCGGCCGGTGCCAGCCGGTTTCGAAGATCTCGCGACCGGCCAGGCCGAGCGCGTCGAGGTGCGCCTGTTCGGGCGCTCGGCCGGCCTGTGGTCGGCGTGGATCACGCTGGATACCGTGCAGCTGGACCAGCCGGTGCAGGTGCTCGATGCACTGGGCCTGCCGGCCGATGCGCAGGATGCGCTGCGCGCCGCGCTGGCGGCGCCGTTGCCACGCAACAGCCACCTGGCCTGCCCGTACGGCCAGCCCAATCCGGGCTGCGGCTGGATCGACAGCCCCGGTGACCCCGCGCAGGTGCACGCCATTTTCGACGAAGGCGAGGGCGTGCTGATGCTGTTCCCGGCACGCCAGTGGCTGCCGCAGCAGACGGCCGCGCCGTCGCCGTTCCACCGGGTCAGTGAGCAGGCGAAGAACGCACTGCTGCACCAGCAGACCATCAACGTCAGCGGTGGCGACGGCTATCAGGCGCTGAACATGCAGGGCAGCGGCGCGCTTGGCGTGCTGCGCAACGGACATATCGGCGGCAGCTGGAACTACAGCCGCCAGGCGCGCCAGGGCGCCGCGACGCATGACCGCTTCCACCTGGACGATCTCTACTACCGCCACGACCTGGCGCAGCGTCATTACCTGCAGCTGGGGCGCATGGACCGGCGCAATCTGTCCAGCCAGCAGGGCGGCACCTTCAGCTTCGGCATGCTGCCGCTGGACCGTTTCGAAGGGCTGCGCGTGGGCACCACGCAGGCCTATGTGGATGCCGACGCCAGTATCGCGTCCACGCCACTCACCGTGCTGCTCGGTCGCGACGCGCGCGTGGATGCGTTCGACGGCGACCGCCTGCTGCAGACCTTCTATCTGCAGGCCGGCGTCAACGACCTGGATACCCGCCGTTTTCCCGCCGGCACCTACACCGTCACCCTGCGCATCTACGAAGACGGGCGTTTCGTACGCAGCGAAGATGCGCCGTTCAGCCGCGGTGGCGACTGGTCCGACCGCAGCGTGCAGTGGTTCGTACAGGGCGGGCGGCGGCGTGCGCACAGCGCGCGCGAGCGCGACGCCACGGCCTTCGATACCGCGCTGCAGGCGGGGCTGCGCGTGCCGTTCGCGCGCAATTACGGCATGACCCTCGGCGTCGCCCGCGTGGCGGATACCGGCTACGGCGAACTGCGCCTGGAAGGCCGCCAGCGGCTGGGCGATCACGATCTGCAGGCGATGGTCAGTGCGATCAGCGGTGGCGACGGAAGTCACGGCATACAGCAGCAGCTGAGCTATCGCCACATCGCCTCGTGGAATCTCTACCGCCAGCGCGTGCGCGGCGGTGCGTGCGGCGCGAGTACCCCGCTGCAGCGTGATCGGTTCGGCTGCACCGATTCGCTCAGCGCCTCGGTGTCGGTGCCGTTGTTTGGCGGCAGCCTGTACCTGGGCCACACGCGGCGCCGCAGCCACTCCCCGGAGTGGACGCTGCCCGACGGCAGCGACGAGGCCTGGAACGGTCTGCCGCCCGGGCTGCTGCCGCCGTCCGTGCCCACGCTGCGCCCGGCGCAGACGGCGCGCAGCGTACAGGCCAGCTACAGCCACACCCGGCAGTGGCGCGGCCTGACCCTGGGCAGCCGCCTGGGCGTGTGGCAGCAGGACAACGATACCGGCAACGGCCTTGGCGCCTACCGCGATCGAGGTGTGTATCTGAACCTGACCGTGGCGCGGCTGCGGCGGATCGAGAATGGCAGTCTGCAGCAGCGCGTGGCGCTGGACATGCGGCGGCCGCAACACGGCGAGACGGACAACCGGCTGAGCCTGTCGCAGTCGCTGCGCCAGGAGCATGACGACGATGCCCGCGAGCTGAGCGGCGAACTGAGCGGACGCAATCAGGACCGCTACAACGCGCTGGTCAGCGCACGCCTCGACAACGCGATGGGGCAGACCGGCGCCGCCGTGTCGTACTACCGGCAACCCGGCGGCGGCGAGATGTCCTACAGCGTCAACCATTCCTCCGGTGTGGCGCTGTCCGCCCAGGGCCTGTTCTGGGGCGGCGCGTATGGTGCCGACGCCGGCGTGGCGGTCAGCGTGGGCGATGCGCAGGACCTGGATCTGCGCGGCGCGGCTGCGGAGGTCCGTGCCGGCAACAACCGCCGTCAGACGCTCGGCTTCGGCGAGCGCCGCCTGCTGCCGCTGGGCGGCTACCAGCGCCATCGCGTGGACGTACAGGACCTAAGTGCCCACGACAGCGAGGTTGCCGTGCGCGTCGCGCGGCTGGGCGCAGCGCAGCATGCGTTCCTGTCACCGGGCAAGGTGATTGCCCTGCCGATTGCACTGGAAGTGACCTACACCTTCATCGGCAATGCGCGCGACCTTGCCGGCGCACCGCTGGATGGCGCCCGCATCCTCAATGCGCCGGTGCCGTCGCTGGGCAGCGATGGCGGCTTCATCGCCGAGTTCCCGCAGCGCGAACCGGTGCTCTACCTGCTGCAGGCCGAGCGCCTGCTGCAGTGCCCGCTGACCGTGCGCGACCGCCGCAGCGTGGTGCTGCTGGTCGGCGACGTGCAGTGCGAACCGCTGGCGCTGGAGCGCCTGCCGGCGCCGATACGGCACCAGGCACGGGTGCAGCGGTTGTTGAACGAACTCACCCCGGTGGCGGCGCGACGCCAAAGCGAAACGATGGGAGAAGTGCGATGAAGATGTGGCTGGTTGCATGCGTGTTGTTGTGGAGCGTGTTCATCAGCGCGGAGGTGCATGCGCAGCGTCCACCG
Source organism: Stenotrophomonas sp. GZD-301 (assembly GCF_049310345.1). Taxonomy (NCBI): domain Bacteria; kingdom Pseudomonadati; phylum Pseudomonadota; class Gammaproteobacteria; order Lysobacterales; family Lysobacteraceae; genus Stenotrophomonas; species Stenotrophomonas sp. GZD-301. Next base: position 30,754 of record NZ_JBMOWY010000002.1, read on the forward strand.
CTGACCACGCCGGCCACCGGCGTCATCACCACGGAGGTAACGCGCACGTTCGACCGCTCCGCGCCGGAAGCGCTGGAGCTCTGGTCGCGGCGCACGGTACTGGGCTACGGCGAAGTGGGGTTGAACTACGGAAAGATCCATCTGACCTGCACAGAGGATCCTGCGCTGGGACGGTGTCCTACGCACGATACGGGAGAATCTCCGTCTAGAAGCTTGTTCCCGCTTGAGTTCCGCGAACAACGAAGCGGTCAGCGCATCGATATCAACGTTACCGGCTGGTTGGAAAGGGCGGAGTGGGAGCGATTCTGCAGTGTCGACTTCTGGGACCAGCGAGAGTACCCGCTTTGGACATCTTTCCACGCCGAATGTCTGGTGCCGCCTAGCGGCACTGCAGCGGCTCTTGGCGTGCAACAAGAGGATGTGCAGAACCTTGTGGCCGGCCGCTGGCTGGCAGAACTCCATCTGAACCTTCGCATCGATCCGAACGGCCCCGTGATCGCCACGCACGTCTTCAAGTTCGACCTGACCATCACCGACCGCGACCGCACCATGATCTACCTGCCCGAGTTCGGTCTGGCCCCCCCGTTGGTCGGCCTCCAGCTCGACTATCGCCCGGTGCCGTATCCGGCCACCATCGGCGGCACCACGGTGCTGGACATGTGCCTGTACGACGGCATGGGTTCGCAGAGCGAATACCTGGCCATCACCGCACGCGACATGGGCCCGGCCGCCCCCGGCCGGCCGGACACGCAGTACTCGGTCTGGCACCGCGATGGCGGCCGTGACCCGCATGATCGCGTCGACTACCAGCTCACGCTTGCCCACAACGGGCAGCGCATCGCCCTGCGCAACAACGATGAAGTGCTGCTGCGCGGTATCGACACCGCCGAACTGCGCCTGGTGATGCTGCCCGACATGAACCAGTGGGTGTACTGCGTGCCCACCCCGCTGACCCTCGACACGCCCCGGGTACCCGCCGCCGACAAGCGCGAAGGCTACTACGAGGGCCGGCTCACGCTCGAGATGCGTCTGCCCACCACCCGCCTGTGACCCTCCGACTGGAACCCCGTCCGATGACCAAGACCTGCCTTGCCGGCGTGCTTCTGCTCGCCCTGTTGCCCGCCACCCCGGCGCTGGCCAACCTCAACGTCCACCCGATGCGCGTGCATGCCGAAGCCGGCAAGACCGCCACCGTGCGCGTGCATTCGCAATCGCCGCAGCCGCAGTACGTGCAGGCCACGGTGAAACGCATCCTGCATCCGGCGACCGAAGATGAGCAGGAAATCGACGAAGCCATCGGCGGCGCCACGGTGATGGCGGTAACGCCCGGCAAGTTCGGCCTGGCCGGCGGCGGCAGCCGTCTGGTGCGGATCATTCCGCTGCAGCCGGTCGAGGTGGAAACCGCGTTCCGCGTGTACTTCGAGGGTGTGCCGGGCCCCGACGACCGCGAGCCCGGCGTGGCCGTGCAGGGCACCAATGCCACGCTCGGCGTCAGCCTGGTGTGGGGCGTGCTGGTCAACGTGTTGCCCAGCGACGGTCGCGTGGAGATGCAGCTGGAGGGCAGCCGGCTGGTCAACCGCGGCACCTTGCGCCTGGGCGTCAATCACGTCCAGGACTGCGATGCCAATGGCGCCTGCACGCCCCACGAGGTCAAACGCAGCCTCTACCCCGGCGCGGCACTGGTGTTGCCGTTCGTGCCGCGCCCCGGTGGGCGCGTGGAGATCGATTACCGGCTCAGCCATGCCGGCTACCGCGACCACCGCCAGACCCTGCTGCCTTGAGCGCCGCGGCAACGCGCCGTGCCGCCTGTACCCCTTTTCCCAACCACGGAGTCTTTGATGAACCGTATCTACCGTTTGATCTGGAACACCACGCTGCGCTGCTGGTCGGTGGCCAGCGAGCACACCCGCTCGCGTGGCAAGCCGGCCTCGGCCACACGCGTGCTGGGCGCAGCCCTGTGCGCGGTGCTGGCGGGCCCGGCGCTGGCCAGCGAGGCGGTACCCGACCCTGGCGCAGCGCTGGAGACGGCGGTGGCAGGCGCTACCGATGCCGCAGCGTTCGACGACGCCGGGCAGGATCGCGATCCGCTGCCGGCCGATGCACCCGCTGCGACAGCCGTTGGCGCACGTGCGGCGGGCATCAACAGTCAGAACGTGCTGATCGGCGGTGGCTCGTCCGTCAACAGCACCCGCGGCGTGGCCATCGGCGTGGGGTCGACCACTGCCTTCGACGGCGTCGGCATCGGCGCCAACGCCAAGGCCAATGCCGGCGGGGTGGCGATCGGCATCGATGCCGCCACCAGTGCCGGCAGCGGCGGTACGGCCATTGGCAGGAATGCACGGTCCGACGCACAGGGCGGCACCGGTGCGGTGGCCCTCGGCATGAACAGCTACGTCGGTGCGAGCGGCAACAGTGCCATCGCCATCGGCTCCAGCGCCCGCGCGGAAGGCTCCCATGCCACGGCACTCGGTGCAGGGGCGCAGGCGTCGGGGAGCACGTCACTCGCACTGGGCAACAACGCCAAGGCACCGGCCAGGGGCGCGATCGTGATCGGCGACGGCGGCACGCTGGCCAATGCCAATGCGAGCCACGCCATCGTCATCGGCAGTGGCGCGCGTTCCGGCGGCTACGATGCCGGCATCGCCATCGGCCAGAGCGCGGTCACCGACGGCTCCGGCAAAGCGGTTGCGCTGGGTGCCCAGGCCAATGCCAGCCACGGCAACGCGGTTGCGCTGGGCGCCGGCTCGGTGACCACCGCCACCAACCAGGTGTCGGTGGGCAACGCCACCACCAAGCGCAAGATCGTCAACGTGGCCGACGCCGCATTGAGCACGACCAGCACCGAGGCGGTGACCGGCAAACAGCTGCACGCCACCAACCAGAACGTGACCAGTGCCACCAACACGGCCAACGGCGCGCGCACCACCGCCAACGATGCACTGGCCAAGGCCACAGCGGCCAGCGGCCTGATCAGCCAGACCGCGGCCAACGGCAACGTCCGCCTGGGCGGCAGCAACACCGGTACCACGCTGGATGTACGCAACCAGTCCAACGCCAACCGGCGCATCACCGGGCTGGCCGATGGTGCGCTGAGCACCAGCAGTACCGAAGCAGTAACCGGCAGGCAGCTGCACGCCACCAACCAGAATGTGGCCGGTGTCACCACCACGGCCAATGCCGCCAAAGCCCAGGCCGACACGCTTGCGGCGCGCCTGTCGGCGCCTTCCCTGGCGTTCGGGGCTGAGGCGCTCGCTGCTGGCGATGGCGCCGTGGCAATCGGTCGCAAGGCCAGTGCGCCGGCCAAGGGCGCCATCGTGATCGGCGATGGGGGCGGGCTGGCCAACGGTAATGCGTACCATGCCGTCGTGATTGGTACCGGGGCCCACTCCGGTGGCTACGCCGAGGGAGTGGCGATCGGCCACGGCGCCATCACCGGTGGACGCGGCAAAGCGGTGGCACTGGGCGCGCAGGCCACGGCAGACCATGCAGGTGCCGTGGCACTGGGCGCAGGTTCGACCACCCAGGCTGACAATCAAGTCTCGGTGGGCAATGCGAGCCTCAAGCGCCGCATCGTCAACGTGGGCGACGGTACGTTGAGCAACACCAGCAGCGAGGCGGTCACCGGCCGGCAACTGCATGCCACCAATCAGAATGTGAGCGCGGCGACCACCCTGGCCAACACCGCGCACAGCATCGCCAACGACGCACAGACCAAGGCCAACGTACTCGGGGGGCTGCTAAGCCAGAGCGCCGGCAATGGTGACGTCCGCGTGGGCGCCAGCAACACCGGCGCTGCGGTGGACATGCGCAACCAGTCAAACGCGAGTCGTCGGGTGACCGGCGTCGCCGATGCGGCGCTTGGCACCGGCAGCACCGATGCCGTCAGCGGCCGCCAGCTGCACGCGACCAACCAGAACGTCACGGCGGTGACCGCCACCGCGACCGCGCTGACGGGTCTGGTGGGCCAGACCACAGCGGGTGGCGACGTGCGCCTGGGCGCACAGAACACCGGCACCACGCTGGACGTGCGTAACCAGGCCAACGCCAACCGCCGCATCAGCGGCGTGGCCGATGGCGTGGTGAGTGCCAGCAGTGCCGACGCGGTGAGCGGGCGCCAGCTCAACACCACCAACCAGAATGTGACGGCGGCAACCACGCTGGCCAATACCGCGCACACCGTCGCCAACAGCGCACAGACCACGGCCAACGACGCACAGTCCAAGGCCAATCTGCTGGGCGGCCTGCTCAGCCAAACCGCCGTCAATGGCGATGTCCGACTGGGAGCCGGCAACAGCGGCGGCATGCTGGATGCGCGCAACCAGAACAACCAGGCTCGCCGGATCCGTGGCGTGGCGGAGGGCCTGCTGAACGCCACCAGCGACGAGGCCGTCAGCGGCCGCCAGCTGTTCGCCAGCAATGCACAGATCACCCGCAACCGCGAGGATATCGACAGCCTGCGCAGCGACTTTGCCGACTTCGACCCGGATCTCAGCGGTGTCGTGCGCTTTGACGAGGAGGGCAATGTGAGTCTCGATGGCGGGCGTATGGTCGCGCTTGCCGAGGGCGACCTGAGTGCGGGCAGCCGTGAGGCCGTCACGGGCGGGCAGCTGTTTGTCACCAATACGCAGGTGGCCGAGCACGGCGTGCAGATCGCTGCCACCCGGACCGATCTGGACGCGCTGCGGACAGACTTCGACAACTACGCGCCCGATCTTGGCGATGTGGTGACGTTCGATGCGGACGGCAACGTGAATCTCAAGGATGGGCGTCTGGTGGCCGTCGGCGACGGTGAGATCGCTGCCGGCAGCCGTGAGGCGGTCACTGGCGGGCAGTTGTTCGAGACCAATGCGCGGGTGTCGGTGCTGGAGGAGGGCAGCAAGTATGTTGTCGTGGGATACGACGAATACAGTGCGGCCGCCCAAGCCGGTATTCTGGCCACGGCGGTGGGCAGTGACACCAAGGCGATGGGGGAAGGAGCGACCGCGATTGGTAGTTTTGCCCAGGCACGGGGTAAAAACTCTGTTTCTTTGGGCCGAGCCGCGTTGGTACACGAAGGCGCTGAAGATGGCTTTGCATTGGGCGCGCGCTCCCAGGTTCACGTCCGCAATGGTGTTGCCCTTGGCGGAGGTAGTCAGGTGCGCCCGGGGGCTACAAACAGTGTGGCGTTGGGGCACGATTCCCTTGCCTCCGGGGTCAATGAGGTCTCTATCGGACATTCGAGTCTCAAGCGTCGCGTCACCAATGCAGCCAATGGCATCCAGGCACACGACCTCACCACCGTCAACCAGCTCGCTGGCGTGGTCAACGCGCTCGGCGGCGGCGCCGGCTTTGCGGCCGACGGCAGCGTGATCGCGCCGTCGTACAGCGTGCAGGGCATGGCGCACGGCACGGTCGGTGATGCGTTGGGCGCGCTGGATGCCGAGGTGACCGGCACGCAGCACGGCCTCGACGCGGTGGGCGAACGCCTGCACGCGCTGGACCAGGCCCGTGCGTCAGCCGATGCCACCGCCGTCCGCTTCGACGCCGACCGCAGTGCGGTCGATTTTGGCGGCGCCCGTCTGGTCAATGTGGGGGACGGCGACATCAGCTTCGCAGGAAGCCGCGAAGCGGTGACCGGCGGTCAGTTGTTTGTGACCAATGAGCGGATTTCCGGGTTGGAGGAAAACAACCGGTATGTCGTGGTTGGGTACGATGAGCTCAGCCTGCCTGCTCAGGCAGGTCTGCTCGCCACTGCGATGGGAAGTGATACGTACGCCTTGGCTGAGGGCGCTACTGCAATCGGCAGTTTCGCGCAGGCAAGGGCCAAGAACTCTGTATCGCTGGGCCGTGCCGCGTTGGTACACGAGGGCGCCGAAAATGGGTTTGCATTGGGCGCGCGGTCCCAGGTGCACGTTAGCAATGGCGTTGCGCTTGGCGGTTCAAGTCAGGTCCTGCCTGGTGCTGACAACAGTGTCGCGTTGGGGTATGGATCGCTCGCAGACGGTGCCAATCAGGTGTCGCTTGGCCATGTGAACCTCAAGCGTCGCGTCACCAATGCCGCCAATGGCCGGGACGCAAGCGACCTCACCACCGTATCCCAGCTCCGCAGCGCCTTCGCCGCGCTCGGTGGCAACATGGCGATGGATGCCAACGGCAACATCATCGCGCCGGAGTTCCATGTCCAGGGCCAGCGTCTGGCAACGGTCGGCGATGCGCTGAAGTCGCTCGATGGCGCGGTCATCGACAATCGCCGCGATCTGGCCAGCATCGACGCGCGCTTCAATCGCCTGTTCGACGACACCGGCACGCGTGACGATGGCGCCGGCCAACTGCGCCTGGGTGGCGAGTACGGCATGGTGCTCGGCAACGTGGCCAACGGCATGATCGCGCCGGGCAGCCGTGATGCGGTCAACGGTGGGCAGCTGCATGCGGTGCAGGAGCAGATCAACGGCCGCATCGATGGCCTGCAGTCGCAGATCGACGGGCCGACGGCGGCCGACAACCGGCAGGCGTCGGTGGACGACACCGCAACCGGCGAGGCACCTGCCGATGCGCAGGTACCGGAGACACCGGCCAAGGACGCGCCGGCCGTGGCCTCGGCCGACGCGCCCACGCCGGGCCCGAAGGCCGATGATCCGCCGCCGCCGGTGGACTCGCGTGCGGTGGACGAGGCGGTCAACCAGGCCAATGCGTATACCGACCAGGCGATGGCCGGCGTGGACCGCAAGCTGGACCGCATGGACAAGCGCCTGAACCGGATGGCCGCGATGGGCAGCGCGCAGGCGGCGATGGCGATGAACACCGCCGGCCTGAACACCTACAACCGCCTCGGTGCGGGTGTGGGCCATGCCGAAGGCGAGTCGGCGCTGGCCGTGGGCTACCAGCGCGTGCTCAACGAGCGCGGCTCGGCCACCTTCAGCCTCAACGGCGCGTTCACCAACAGCGGCGAACGCACGCTGGGCGTCGGCTTCGGCGTGGGCTGGTAAGTCCTGCGGCAGGGGCGGCGCCGTCTGGCCGCCCCGGTTGATCAACGCCCCGTGCGGTTCGCCGCACGGGGCGTTTTCGTTTCCGCGTCACCGGTCTCGGCGGGCGCTCAGGCGCCGCCGAGGTAACCGTCGATCTCGTCCTGGCTGAGCAGATCGCGCAGCTGGGCCTGCGAGGCGCGGCGCATCGGCTTCTCGTCGATGGCCGACAGCGGCGGCTGCCGCAACGCGTCGTAGGGCAGCACCGCGATGTCGAAGGTCAGGTCTTCGGCGCTGAACACCCACACCGGCACGTCGAGGTTGCGCTCGCGGTCCAGCCGCAGCCGTCGCGTGCGCGATTCGGCCGGGATGCCGTGTTCCTCCAGAAAGCGCTGCACCGCGTCGGTATCGTCGCTGTGCACCTGCACCTGCACGGGGCTGTTGGTGTCGGCGGTGCCGTCCAGCACCGGGCCACACAGACGCGGCGCGAAGGCGTGCAGGAAGTCCATCGCGCGCAACGCGGCTTCGCGTCGCTGGCGCAGCTGGGTGCCGTGGTCGGCGCCGGCGAACAGGCGCTGGTACTCGCGCAGCGCATCCTCGATCTCGGCGTTGCGTGGCAACGACGCGTCGTCGTGGATGTCCAGCCGTGCGGCGGCCTTGAGCTTGGCCTGGTGGTAGTCGCGGATGCCGCCCTCGGCCATCAGGCGGGCGGCTTCATGGGCAAGCCGGTGGCGGCGCTCGCGGGTCTGGGTGGCTGCATGCTGACGGGCTCGATGCATGACCGTGCTCCTGGGCGACCTGCACGCGACTGTACACCCGCGATGTGACAACGGAGTAGGCAGCGGCAGCAGGGAATCCCGGGGCCTGCGGCGGCCCCGGGCATCGCGGTGGATCAGAAGATGTCGAACGCGGCGTCGTCGGCCTGCGGTGCATGGGTGTCGAAGCTGTATTCCTCGATCTTGTCCATGTCCTCGACCTTGACCCACTCGGTGGCACCGTTGAGCGTGGCCTGGACCATGCCGGACGGCGGCTCGTTCTGCGCGATCGGGGTGTCCTTCAGTGCGGCGCGCATGTATTCGATCCAGATCGGCAGGGCGGCGCGGCCACCGTACTCGCGGTAGCCCAGCGAGCGGAAGTCGTCGCGGCCCACCCACACGGTAGTGGCATACGGACCGCCGAAGCCGGAGAACCACGCATCGCGGTGATCGTTGGTGGACCCGGTCTTGCCGCCGACATCCTCGCGGCCGAGCACCTTGGCCGCCGTGCCGGTGCCGCGCTGGACCACGTCGCGCATCATCGAGACCAGCTGGTAGGCGGTGCGTGCATCGATGGCGCGCGGGGCGACCTTGGCGTCCGGGTTGGCCGGGCGCGGTGCCTCGGCCACGGCCTGCTGCGGCTTGGCCGGGGCGGCGTTCGGGGCCGGCGCGGCGCCGAAGTTGAAGCCGTCCACGACCTGGCTGGCCGGCGCACCACCACTGGTGCCGGCGCAGTCGCGGCAGGCCAGGGCCGGGTTTTCCTTGAACACCACGTTGCCGTCGCGGTCGGTGACCTGGTCGATCAGCCAGGTGTCCACGCGCGAGCCGCCGTTGGCGAACACGGCATAGCCGCGCGCCACCGACAGCGGGGTCAGCGAGGCGGTACCCAGCGACATCGACAGGTTCGGCGGCAGCTCGGCTTCGGCAAAGCCGAACTCGCTGATGTACTTGCGCGCGTAGTCCACGCCCATGCCGTCGAGCAGGCGCACCGAGACCAGGTTGCGCGACTGCACCAGCGCTTCGCGCAGGCGCATCGGGCCACGGAAGCCGCCGCCGTCGTTCTGCGGCGACCAGGTCTTGCCGCGGCGGTCGCGGAACACGACCGGGGCGTCGAGCACGATCGAGGCGGGGTTGAAGCCCTTGTCGAACGCAGCGGCATAGATGAAGGGCTTGAAGCTGGACCCGGGCTGGCGACGTGCCTGGGTGGCGCGGTTGAAGCTGTTTCCCGAGAAGCTGAAGCCGCCGACCAGCGCCTTCAGGGCCCCGTTTTCGGCATCCAGCGAGACCAGCGCGGACTGGCCGCGCGGGACCTGGTCCAGCAGCCATTCCCCTTCCTTTGCGCCGGGGCGCACGCGGACGATGTCGCCGCGCTGGACCAGCTTGGCCGGGGTCTTGCCGGTCCACTTGGCGGCCGAGGCCGGCAGCACGATCTCGCGGCGGTTGGCCAGCACCACGGTGGCGCTGCCATCGGCGGCCGTGCTGGCCACGATGGCCGGCAGCAGCACCGACTGCACCGGGATCTTGCGCACGTGTTCGGCCAGGGCGGCGGCATCGTCGCCGGCACCGAGCTCGACCTGCTTCTCCGGCGCACGCCAGCCGTGGCGGTGGTCGTAGGCGAACAGCCCGTCGCGCACCGAGATGTTGGCGGCGGTCTGCAGGTCCGAATTGATGGTGGTGGTGACGTGGTAGCCCTTGTTGACCGCGTCGCCACCGAACCGGGCGATCATTTCCTGGCGCACCAGTTCGGCGACATAGGGCGCCTCGACCTGCACCGGCGGCTCGTGCGCGCTGGCGTGCATCGGCACCGCCTTGGCGGCGTCGGCCTCGGCCTGGGTGATGAAGCCCAGGGTAGCCATGCGCTGCAGCACGTAATAGTCGCGGCGCTCACGGGCGCGCTCGGGGTTGCTCAACGGGTTGCCGCTGGAGGGGAACTTGGGGATGCCGGCCAGCGAGGCCATTTCATCCAGCTCAAGTTCGCCCAGCTTCTTGCCGTAATAGAACTCGGCGGCCGCGGCCACGCCGTAGGCACGGTTGCCGAAGAAACTCTTGTTCAGGTAGAGCTCGAAGATCTCGTCCTTGCTCAGCTCCTGCTCGATCTTGCGCGCCAGCAGGATCTCCGAGATCTTGCGGGTGTAGCTGTACTCCGAGCTCAGGAAGAACTGGCGGGCGACCTGCTGGGTGATGGTGGACCCGCCGGGCACGCGCTTGTCGTTGGTGGTGGCCAGCAGCCACACCGCGCGGGCGATGCCTTTGTAGTCCACGCCGCCATGCTCGTAGAAGCGGGCGTCCTCGGTGGCCAGGAAGGCCTGCTTCAACCGCAGCGGGACGTCCTTCATCTCGACGGGGCTGCGGCGGGTCTCGCCGAACACGGCCATCAGTTTGCCATCGCTGGCATACACATACATGGGTTCCTGGAGCTCGATGTCGCGCAGGGTCTGCACGTCGGGGAGCTTGGAGGACACGGCGTAGTAGAGGCCGCCGGCAACCGCCGCGCCAATCAATGCCAGGACCAGGAACGCCACCAGCATCCAGCGCAGCCAACGGCGTAAGCGTGTCATCAGGACAGATTCCGATTGCGAATTTCGTGGTCGCAGAGTATAGATTACGCAAGGGAACGGCTGGGGTTGTTCCCGGGGAGAGCAATTCGTTCACCGTCTGGGGATGCGTGAAACGTGCCGTAGTGCTCGTTTCACAGCGTGACGGTTGCGGTTTGCAAAAAAAACGTTATTAATGCGCGGACGCAGGTTATGCGTCCAAGTGCCCGTCGGCAGGGGAGAAACCGTGGGGCTTATCCCAAAGAGCCAGTCGCCGCTTATTGGCGTCGACATCAGTTCGACTGCGGTAAAGCTGTTGCAGCTTTCACGCAGTGGCAATCGTTTTCGCGTGGAACATTACGCCGTGGAACCGCTTCCGCCGAATGCGGTGGTGGAAAAGAACATCGTCGAGGTCGAAGCGGTCGGGGAGGCCATTCGACGCGCAGTGAACCGATCGGGGACCAAGGCCCGGCATGCCGCCGCTGCCGTGGCAGGCTCGGCGGTGATCACCAAGCTGATCCCGATGCCGGCCGACCTGGATGAGAACGACATGGAAGCCCAGGTCGAGCTCGAGGCGGTCAACTACATCCCGTACCCGATCGAGGAAGTGAACCTCGATTTCGAAGTGCTGGGTCCGATTCCCAACAACCCGGAAATGGTCCAGGTGCTGTTGGCGGCGTCGCGGTCGGAAAACGTCGAGCTGCGCCAGTCGGCGCTGGAGCTGGGCGGGCTGACCGCGCGGGTGATGGACGTGGAGGCCTTCGCGGTCGAGAACGCCTTCGCCCTGGTCGCCAGCGAGCTGCCGGTGGCCAGTGACGGCGTGGTGGCGCTGGTGGACATCGGTGCCACCATGACCACGCTCAACGTCCTGCGTGGCGGGCGCAGCCTGTACAGCCGCGAACAGGTGTTCGGCGGCAAGCAGCTTACCGACGAAGTGATGCGCCGTTACGGCCTCACCTACGAGGAAGCCGGCCTGGCCAAGCGTCAGGGCGGGTTGCCGGAAAGCTATGAGATGGAAGTGCTGGAGCCGTTCAAGGAAGCCACGGTCCAGCAGATCAGCCGGCTGCTGCAGTTCTTCTATGCCGGCAGTGAGTTCAACCGCGTCGACCACATCGTGCTGGCCGGCGGGTGCGCGGCGCTGGCCGGTCTGCCGGAGATGGTGGAAGAACAGCTGGGCGTGGCCACCATCGTGGCCAACCCGCTGGCACAGATGACGCTGGGCCCGAAGGTGCAGGCGCACGCGCTTGCCCAGGACGCCCCGGCGCTGATGATCGCCACGGGTCTGGCCCTGAGGAGCTTCGACTGATGGCACGCATCAATCTATTGCCCTGGCGCGCCGAACGGCGCAAGCAACGCCAGCGCGACTTCTACACCATGCTGGGTTTTGCCGCCATTGGCGGCGTGCTGCTGTCGTTGCTGATCTGGTTCTACTACGACCGTCAGGTCAGCGGGCAGGGGGATCGCAATACCTTCCTGCAGGCCGAGATCGAGAAGGTCAAGGAGCAGAACAAGGAGATCGAGCGCCTGGATCGCCAGAAGGACCGCCTGCTGGCGCGCAAGAAGGTGATCGAGGAACTGCAGGCCAAGCGCTCGCAGATGGTGCACCTGTTCGATGCGCTGGTCCGGACCATTCCCGATGGCGTGGTGCTCACCGCGCTGAAGCAGGAAGGCGACATCCTCACGCTTGAAGGCCGCACGCAGTCCAACGCGCGTGTCAGTGCCTACATGCGCAACCTGGAAGGCTCGGGCTGGATGACCAGCCCGGAGCTGTCGATCATCGAGGCCAAGGCCCCGGAAAAGGACAAGGAAGGCGCCCCCCCGGTGGGCCCGGTCGCGGACATCAAGGCATTGCCGTACATGTTCGTGGTTAAGGTCACACTGCCGGCCCAGACCGATCCGAACGCGGCGGCGCCTGCCGTCCCGGGTGCCACTGACCCTGCCGTCGATCCGGCCGCGCCGGCCGTCGTGCCGCTGTCGCCGGCACCTGCTGCCGGTACCCCGGCCGCTGCACCGGCAAGCCCGGCCGCTGCCGCCCCGGCAGCGCCTGCATCGACCCCGGCCGATGCCGCCACCCCGGCCAAGCCGTCCGGCAGCCGCATCGCGCCGCCCGCGCCACACGTACAACCGGCTGCGCCGTCCCCGGCACAGAAGGGGGCCGCATGAGCCAGAAAGTCAATCTGAAAGAGCTGGACTTCAACAACATCGGCAATTGGCCGCAGAAGGCCAAGGTGGTGTTCTGCGCGCTGCTGGCGCTGTTCATCGTGATCATGGCCTGGTTTGTCCTGATCAGTGGCAAGCGCGAGGAACTGGGCACGCTGGAACAGCGCGAGTCCGAGCTGCGCGCCGAGTTCGAGAAGGAACAGGGCCGCGCGGTGAACCTGGAGCCGCTCAAGCAGCAGCTGACCCAGATGGAGCAGGTGCTGCAGCAGATGCTGCGCCAGCTGCCCAGCAAGACCGAAATGCCGGACCTGATCATCGACATCTCGCAGACCGCGCTGTCCAGCGGCCTGTCCAACGAGCTGTTCCAGCCCGGAGCGGAGGCGCCCAAGGAGTTCTACGCCGAGAAGCCGATCGCACTGCGCATGGTGGGCAGCTATCACCAGTTCGGCGCGTTCGTCAGCGGCGTGGCCTCGCTGCCGCGCGTGGTCATCCTGACCATGCACGACATCAACCTCAAGCCGAAGGATCCCAAGACCGGCATCACCGCCCGCAGCGGTGCGCTGGAGCTGTCCGGTACGGTCAAGACCTACCGTTACCTGGATGACGTGGAGATGGAAGCCCAGGACAAGGCCGCCCCCGAAAAAGACAAGGCGGCCAACGCCGGAGGCACGCCATGAGCCTGGGGACGACCGCACGGGTCTGCGTGGTACTGCTGGCGGTGTTGCTGGGGGGCTGCGCACGCGGCGTGACCAGCACGCCGGGCGATGCGCCGAACCTGGAGAAGTGGGTGGCCGACGTGCGCGCCCGGCCGGCACCGCCGCTGGAGCCGCTGCCGGTGATGCAGCAGTTTGAAACGTTCGAGTACTCCGCGCAGGGGATGCGCGATCCGTTTACCGATGCCTGGACCAATCCGCAGGGCGGATCGGGCCTGCGTCCGGATCCGAACCGCCGCAAGGAGCCGCTGGAAGCCTTCCCGCTGGACAGCCTGGACATGGTCGGTTCGATCGGTCGCGATGGCGGGCTCGTCGCGCTGGTGATGGCGCCGGACAAGGTCACCTATCGGGTGCGTCCGGGCGTCTATCTGGGGCAGAGCGACGGACGGGTGACCGGGGTCTACGAGGACCGGATCGAACTGATTGAACTTGTGCCCGATGGTGCAGGCGGCTGGCTGGAACGGCCGGCAACGCTCGCACTTGAAGATCAATGATTGCTTACGGGGATAGCACGATGACCTTTTCCAATGCCATGCGGCTGCGTCCGGTCCGGCGCCAGAAGCGTATCCACCTGTGCGCGCTGGGAGTCGCGCTCATGGTGGCCAATGGCACGCTGATGGCGGCCACGCCAGCCGGCACCACGGCCCCGGTTGCGGCGGCCACGCCCGCGGCGGCCACCGCCCCGGCGTCGCTGTCGGTGTCCAAGATCGACTTCAAGCGCGGCGACGATGGCGCCGGCCGCCTGATCCTGCAGTTCGACGGCCAGGGAGCAAATCCGGACCTGCGCAGCCAGGGCAACAGCGTCGTGATCGACGTTGGCAACGCGCGCCTGCCGGAGAACCTGCAGAAGCCGATCAATGTGACCGACTTCGCCACACCGGTGCAGCGCATCGATGCCAAGCCTTACGGCGGCGGCACGCAGCTGGTGCTCAACACCAACACCGCCTTCGAGTCGCTGGCCTATCAGAGCGGCAACGAGTACGTGGTCGAGATCAGCCCGCGCCAGGCCATGCCGGCCACCGGTGCGATCAATGCCACCACCGTGACCCAGGCCGCCGCGGCCGTGGGCCAGCGCGGGTACAGCGGCAAGCCGGTGACCTTCAACTTCCAGGACGTGCCGGTGCGCACCGTGCTGCAGTTGATCGCCGAGGAATCCAACCTCAACGTGGTCGCCTCCGACAGCGTCGAAGGCAACGTCACGCTGCGCCTGATCAACGTGCCGTGGGACCAGGCGCTGGACATCGTGCTGCGTGCCAAGGGCCTGGACAAGCGCCGCGATGGCGGGGTGATCTGGGTTGCGCCGCAGCCGGAGCTGGCCAAGTTCGAGCAGGACAAGGAAGACGCGCGGATCGCGATCGAGAACCGCGAAGACCTGATCACCGACTACATCCAGATCAACTATCACAATGCCGCGCAGATCTTCAAAGCGCTGACCGAAGCCAAGGGCATCGGCGGCGGCGGTGGCGGCAGTGGTGGTGGTGGTGGCAGCGGCAACAGCGGTCAGGAAGACAGCGGTTTCCTGTCCTCGCGCGGCCGCATCGTGGCCGACGAGCGCACCAATACGCTGATGATCAGCGACATTCCGAAGAAGGTCGCGCGCATGCGCGAACTCATCAATGTCATCGATCGTCCGGTGGACCAGGTGTTGATCGAGAGCCGCATCGTGATCGCCACCGACACCTTCGCGCGTGAGCTGGGCGCCAAGTTCGGCATCACCGGCAACCGCGACAACGTGTTCTTCGGCGGCCAGACCGAGACCAACCACGAGAACATCACCAACCAGGCCACCAACAACTACGACTACAACAAGGCCGTCAGTGAGTGGATCGCCGGTGGCCGGACCGGCGCCGTGCCGGTACGCGCCCCGGACAAGATCAGCACCGGGCTGCTGAACTGGAACTCGGCCGTGGCTGCGGCCAGCAACCCGGGTTCGCTGGCGCTGTCCATCCTCAACGCGGGCTACCTGCTGGACGTCGAACTGTCGGCGATGCAGCAGGAAGAGCGCGGCGAAGTGATCTCCAACCCGCGCGTGGTCACCACCAACCAGCGCGAGGCGCTGATCAAGCAGGGTAAGGAAATCGGCTACGTGACCATCAGCGGTGGTGGTGCCGGTGGTGGCGCTGCCCAGGCCAACGTGCAGTTCAAGGAAGTGGTGCTGGAGCTGAAGGTCACCCCGACCATTACCAACGACAACCGCGTGTTCCTGAACATGGCTGTCAAGAAGGACGAAGTCGAGCGCTACATCCGCCTGGAAGGCTACGGCGAAGTGCCGACCATCAACCGTCGCGAGGTCAACACCGCGGTGCTGGTGGAGGACGGCCAGACCGTGGTGATCGGTGGCGTGTACGAGTTCACCGACCGCAACAGCATCAACAAGGTGCCGTTCCTGGGCGATGTGCCCTTCCTGGGCAACCTGTTCAAGAAGCGCAGCCGCAACAAGGACAAGGCCGAACTGCTGGTGTTCGTGACCCCCAAGGTCCTGCGCGTGGCCAAGACCAACTGAGGTCTGCCGCACGTCAGGTGAAAAGGGCCGCCCCGTGCGGCCCTTTTTGCGTTCAGCCAATCTTGATGCGATGGGACCGCCCGGCCTGCCATCATGGCGATGGAACCTGACGCCTGTTGCGTGGGTCATACGGATGCCATGAATCTGCCCCCTCCCATGCCCGAGTTCGACACCCTTCCTTCCCCGCCCGACGCAGACGGTGATCGCCTGCATGCGGCGTTCACCGCGTTGCGCGATGCGCTGTCGGCCGAGATCGTCGGCCAGCGTGCGCTGGTCGAGCGCCTGCTGGTGGCCCTGCTGGCCGATGGCCACCTTCTGGTCGAAGGCGCCCCCGGGCTGGCCAAGACCACCGCGATCCGTGCCTTGGCCTCGCGCCTGGAGGCCGGTTTCTCGCGTGTGCAGTTCACCCCGGACCTGCTGCCGGCCGACCTGACCGGCACTGAGATCTGGCGCCCGCAGGAAGGACGCTTCGAGTTCGTGCCGGGGCCGATCTTCCATCCGATCCTGCTGGCCGACGAGATCAACCGCGCGCCGGCGAAGGTGCAGTCCGCGCTGCTGGAGGCGATGGGCGAACGCCAGGTGACGGTGGGCCGCCACACCTATCCGCTGCCGTCGCTGTTCCTGGTGATGGCCACGCAGAATCCGATCGAACAGGAGGGCACCTTCCCGTTGCCCGAAGCGCAGCTGGACCGCTTCCTGATGCACGTGCGGATCGGCTACCCGGATTCCGACGCGGAGGCCGAGATCCTGCGCCTGGCCCGCGAGCGCGCCCGCGAAGCGCTCACCGTGCCGGCCGCAGCTCCCTCGCGGATGCCGCTGGAGGATGTGTTCGCCGCACGTCGGGCGGTGCTGTCGCTGCACATGGCGCCGGCGCTGGAGCGCTACCTGATCGAGCTGGTGCTGGCCTCCCGCGACGCGGCACGCTACGACCCGTCGCTGGCCCGGCGCATTGCCTGGGGCGCCAGCCCACGCGGCTCGATCGCCCTGGAGCGTTGCGCACGTGCGCGCGCCTGGCTGGCGGGCCGCGATTTCGTCACCCCCGAGGACGTGCGCAGCGTGGCCCCGGACGTGCTGCGCCACCGCGTGCTGCCCAGTTACGAGGCCACGGCCGAAGGCTGGGATGGCGACCGTCTGGTTGCCGAGCTGCTGGCCCGCGTGCCGGCACCGTGAGCCGATGAAGGACGCCGCCGTGGACAACCTGGCCCCGGTGCTGGACGGGGACGGCCTGCAGCCAACCCTGCCCGAACTGGTCGCGCTGCGCCGCAGCGCCCACCGTCTGCGCCCGCCGCGGCGCGGCCGCATGGGCCATGCCGGGCAGGCGCCGTCGCCCGCACGCGGGCGCGGCATGGAGTACGCCGAATCGCGCGAGTACGTGCCTGGCGATGACGCCCGCCACATCGACTGGCGGGTGACCGCACGCAGCGGCCGCGCTCACACCAAGCTGTTCCAGGCCGAACGTGAGCGCCTGACCCTGCTGGTGGCCGATACCGACCCGGTGCTGTATTTCGGCACGCGGGTCCGCTTCAAGTCGGTGCAGGCCGCGCGCGTAGGTGCCGTGGCGGCGTGGTTCGCGCAGCGCCAGGGCGACCGCCTGGCCGCCGTGCGCGGCAGCCTGCGCGAAGCGCCCATCGCCCCGGCAGGCGGCACGCGCGGGGTACTGCGCGTGCTGGACGCGTTGACCCGCTGGTACGCGCAGCCGCCGGCCGACGATGCCGGCCTGGACCGCGCCCTGGAACAGGCGACGCGCCTGCTGCGCCCCGGTGCGCGCGTGGTGGTGCTGGCCGATCCGGCCCGGGCCGCCGGTATCGCTGTGTCGCGCTGGACGGCGCTGTCGCTGCATCACGAGGTGGTGCTGGTGTTGCTGGTCGACCCGCTGGAGCTGGCACCGCCGCCGTCACCGCTGTCCTTCATTGCCGGCGGGCAGCGGGTGGCGCTGGACCTGGGCAGCGATGCGGTGCGTGCGCGCTGGCTGGCGCAGTTCGTGGCGCCCCTGGATGCCTTGCGCGAGGCGTTGTCGGCCCGGCGCATCCAGGTGCACGTGGTGGCCACCGACGATGCCAGCGACAGCTGGCTCGGCGCGGTGCCATCGGCGGTGGTGGCATGAGCACGGGCGGTGCGCTGCCGCTACGCGATGTGCATCTGCCGCCGTTCCCGCCGCTGTGGCCGCTGCCGCTCGGCTGGTGGCTGGTGCTGGGTACGGTCGCCGTGGTCCTGGCCGGGTGCTGGGCATGGCGCGCGCAGCGGCGTCGACGCCGCCAGCGGTGGCTGACCCTGTTCGACGCGCGGCTGGCCGAAGCCGGTGGCCCGGTTGCCGAGGTCGCGGCCATCGCCGAGCTGCTGCGCCGTGCCGCCCGTCATCGCCAGCCCGGCGCCGAACTGCTGGACGGTACGGCGTGGCTGGGGTTCCTCGACCCGCCCGGCAGCCGCGCGTTCTCCGACGGGCCCGGGGGCCTGCTGCTGGACGGCATGTACCGTGCGCAGGTCGACCCGGCCGAGGCGAGAAAGCTGCGTGCTCTGGCCCGCGAGCGCTTCCTGGATCTGATGGTGGGCGCGCGATGATCGCTACCGCTCCCCTGCCCACGTGGCTCTCGTGGACCGACCTGTTGGCCTGGCCTTGGCTGCTGCTCGCCCTGCCGTTGCCGCTGTTGATGCGGTGGTGGCCGATGCGCGCGCAGGACAGTGCCGCGCTGCGCGTACCGTATGCCGTCGACACGTTGCAGGCGCTTGCCGGCACGGCGGGCGGACGCCGTCCCGGCGTGGTGCGGGTGCTGCTGTGGCTGGCATGGGCGAGCCTGTGCGTGGCCGCCGCGCGGCCGCAGCAACTGGGTGAGCCGGTGACGCCGCCGCACCAGGGGCGGCAAATGATGCTCGCGGTGGATGTCTCCGGCAGCATGGGCGAGCCGGACATGCGCCTGGGCAACCAGGTCGTGCCGCGCCTGACCGCGGCCAAGGCGGTGCTGGCCGACTTCCTCGACCGCCGGGTCGGCGATCGGGTCGGGCTGCTGATCTTTGGTGATCGTGCCTTTACGCTCACCCCGCTGACCACCGACCTGACCAGCGTGCGCGAACAGCTCGACGGCAGCGTGGTCGGTCTGGCCGGGCGCGAAACCGCAATCGGTGATGCCATCGCCTTGTCGGTCAAACGCCTGCGCGAACAACCGCAGGGGCAGCGCGTGCTGATCCTGCTGACCGATGGCGTGAGCAATGCCGGCGTGCTGCAGCCGCTGCGTGCGGCCGAACTCGCCCAGGCCGAGGGCGTGCGGGTGTATACCGTGGCGTTCGGCGGCGACGGCGGGCTGAGGGTATTCGGCATGCAGATCGCCACCGGCGACGATCCTGTCGACGAAGCGACCCTGCAGAAGATCGCCACGCTTACCGGCGGCCGTTCGTTCCGCGCGCGCAACACCGATGAATTGGCCGGCATCTATGCCGAGCTGGAACGCCTGGAACCGGTGACCTCCGCCGGCCAGGCGGTGCGCCCGCGCATCGAACGGTATGCCTGGCCGCTGGCGTTGGCGTTGCTGCTGGCGGGGCTGGCCTGGCTGCTGCCAAGGCGGTGGGCATGACCATGATCGACTGGAACGCGCTGCATTTCCTGCGCCCCGCTGCGCTGTGGGCGCTGTTGGCCCTGCCGGTGATCGCCGTGCTGTGGACGTGGCGCCGCCGCCGGCGCAGCGGCTGGCAGCAGGCGGTCGACGCGCACCTGCTGCCGCACCTGCTGGTGGCCGGCGGACGGGGAGGGCGCGGCGGCCTGGTATTGCTGCTGTGTGGCGTGGTCCTGGCGGTGCTGGCGCTGGCCGGGCCGTCCTGGCGGCAGGTGTCGCAGCCGCTATGGCAGAGCCCGTCGCCGCTGGTGCTGGCGCTGGACCTGTCCTCGCGCATCACCGCCACCGATCTGCCGCCGTCGCGGCTGCTGCAGGCGCGCGCCAAGCTGGCCACGCTGCTGCGCGAGCGGCAGGGCGGCGAGGTGGCACTGCTGGCCTATGCCGATGATGCCTTCACCGTGGCACCGTTGACTGCCGACATGGCCAACATCGCGCTGTACCTGGATGCGCTGGGCCCGGACGTGATGCCCCGCGACGGGCAGCGCGCCGACCGGGCGATCGAGGCGGCGGTCAAACTGCTGCAGCAGTCCGGCGCGCGCGGCGGCGACATCCTGCTGCTCACCGACCAGGCCGACGCCGATGCCACGCGTGCGGCTGCCTCGGCGTCTTCGCAGGGCATCCACGTGTCGGTGCTGGGCCTGGGGACCGCCGCGGGGGCGGCCTACCGTGCCGACAACGGGCAGATTGCCCAGGCGCGGCTGGACGCTGCGTCGCTGCGGGCGCTGGCCGCGGCCGGCGGCGGTGCCTACGCGTCGGCTGCCAGCGATGATGGCGACCTGCGATCACTCGGCGTGCTCACCCCGCGCGCCAGTGCCGGCGACAGCCGGGAGGGCGAGGGGCGTGCCTGGCGCGACGAAGGCTTCTGGCTGCTGCCACCGCTGCTGCTGATCGCGTTGCTGGCGTTCCGCCGCCGGGCGCTGCTGGGGCTGGTGCTGGTCTGCGCCAGCCTGCCGATGACGCTGCCGTCCACTGCCTACGCCGCCGATGGGCAGACGCGGTTGTGGAAGCGGGCGGACCAGGTGCAGCAGGCGCAGGTCGCCGCCGGCGTGGACGCGTACCGGCGCGGCGATTTCAGCGCCGCGCAGGCGCAGTTCGAGGGCGTGGATACCGATGCCGGCTGGTACAACCTGGGCAACGCGCTCGCCCGCCAGGGACAGTACGACGCGGCGATCGACGCCTACGACCGCGCGCTGGCCAAGCATCCCGGCATGGCCGATGCGATCGCCAACCGTGCCGCGGTGGATGCCGCGCGCAAGCGCAAGCCACCGCCGTCCTCCTCGTCGGACCAGGGCAAGCCGCAGCCCGGACAAGGCAAGCCCTCGCCCGGGCAGGGGCAGCCGCAGGACGCGGGCGGGAAACCCGGCCAGCCCGATCCTGCCGCGCCGCCCCAGCCGGGCAAGGCGGGCCAGGCAGACACGCCGGCCGACCCACGCAATGCCGATCCGGCGGCGCAGCAGCAGGCCGATGCGGCCCAGCGCGAGCGCATGCGCCAAGCGCTGCAGCGGCAGTCCCAGGCCGGCGACGGCCCGCAGCGCGATGCCCGCGCAGGCGCGCAGACGGCCGAAAAACGCGAGCAGCGCCAGGCCGTGGAGGCGTGGATGCGGCGCGTGCCGGATGACCCGGGCGCGTTGCTGCGTGCCAAGTTCCAGCTGGAAAACGAACGCAGGAAACAGGAAGGACGATGAGAGCCCATTTCCCCACGCACCGCGCGCTGCGCGCGGTCCTGGCCCTGCTGCTGTGCATCGGTTTCGGCGCGCAGGCGCAGCAGCCCCGTGCCTGGCTGGACCGCGACCGCATCGACGACGGTGGCACGGTCACGCTCAACATCCAGTCCGACGAGGCCGGCGCGGTGCCCGATTACGCGCCGCTGCGCGCCGACTTCGACCTCAGCGGCCAGACCAGCAGCCGCCAGGTGCAGTGGAGCAACGGCGACATGACCTCGCGGACGCTGCATGGCATCGCGCTGTCGCCGCGCCGCACCGGCACCCTGACCATTCCGCCGCTGCGGGTCGGCAGCGGCCGCACGCCACCATTGACCCTGCAGGTGGCGGCGGGGGCCGCCGCCACCGATCCGGGCGCCGCGCGCGGCAACGCCGCAGTGTTCCTGGAAACCGAGGTCGACGACACCACGCCGTACGTGCAGCAGAGCGTCGGGGTGGTGGTGCGGCTGTATTACGCCTCGCAGCTGGTGTCCGGCGAGCTGGTGCTCGATACCCCGGACGGCGCCTCGCTGCAGCGGGTCGGCGAAGACCGCAGCCTGGTCCGCGAGGTCAACGGGCGTCGCTACAACCTGGTCGAGCGCCGCTTCCTGCTGATCCCCGAGCGCAGCGGGCCGCTGGCGCTGGCCGGGGCCCGCTTCGACGGCCGCAGTGCCGGGGGCTTTTTCGACGACATGTTCGGCGGTGATGGCCGCCTGCGGGCCCGTGCGCCGGCGCGCACCCTGCAGGTGCAGGCGCAGCCGGATGCGGCACCGCAGCCGTGGCTGCCGCTGCACGACCTGCGCCTGCGTTACACCGCCGCCCCGGACACCGGGCGGGCCGGCGAAGCGGCCACGGTGGTGGTCGAGGCCACCGCGCTGGGCGCCTCCCGGGCCCAGTTCCCCGAGCTGCCGGTGCCCGATGTGGGCCCCGCGGCGCAGGTGTTCGCCGAGCCGCCGCAGTACGACGAAACGTTCAGCGGCACCACACCGCAGTTGAAGCTGACGCGCCGCTACTCGATCGTGCCCCGCCAGCCCGGCGCGCTGACGGTGCCGGGCCTGAAAATGGGCTGGTGGGACGTGAAGGCCGGGCAGGCGCGCACCGCGACCGTGCCCGATCTGACCCTGCAGGTGGGGGCCGGGAGCGGCGCGGCCGGCGCACCGGCGCCGATCGCCCTGGACACCCTGTCGCCGCTGCCCGGCAGCGCCGCTGCGCCGTCCACCGCCGTGCCGATTCTGCCGGTGCACGGCGCCGGCCGGCCGTGGGGCTGGATCGCCGCGGCCGCCGGCTTCGCCGTGCTGTGGCTGGTGACGCTGGCCATCGCGCTGGGCCTGGCCTGGCGCCGGCGCAGGCGCGCAGCGGTTGCTCCCGGCGCCCTGGCCGGGTCACCCGCGGCCGCCAGACCGTCGCTGGCCGCGCTGCGCCAGGCAATGGACGTGCAGGGCCTGGATGAGATCGTGGCGGTACTGGCCGGCATGGCCGGGGTGCAGACCCTGGAGCAGGTGCTGGAGCAGCTGGCCGACCCCGACCAGCGCGCCACCCTGGTCCAGATGCAGCGCGCGCGCTGGGGCGGGCAGGGCGGCGACGTGGCCGCCGCCCGCCAGGCCCTGCGTCGGGCGTTCCATGACGGACCGCACTGGCGACCGGTGGAAACGACGGAAAACAATGGCCTGGCACCGCTGTATCCGTCGGCGCGGTGAGGCGTCCCGATGCCGGCCGGGCCGGCTTTGCTAAGCTGATTCACTATTTTCAGAGGAAAGCCGTTCGATGACTGAGGCCGCAAAGACCCGGCAGAAGCTGCCATTGCACTGGAAAATGGGCATTGGCTTCGGCATCGGCCTGGTGCTGGGCCTGATCGTGCACGCCCTGGCGCCGGCCGTGCCGGGCCTGGGCGACGTCGCGAAGGGCGTGATGGCCTGGATCACCACGCCCCTGTCCAGCCTGTTCCTCAACCTGATCTTCATGCTGATCGTGCCGCTGATCTTCTCGGCGCTGATCATGGGCGTGTCGGAGATGGGCGATATCCGCGCCCTGGGCCGGATCGGCTGGAAGACGCTGGCCTACACCGTGCTGCTGTCGGGCATCGCGGTGGGCATCGGCCTGGTGCTGGTCAACGTGCTCAAGCCCGGTGCCGGCGTGGACCCGCAGGTCGCCGCGCAGATGCTCTCGGAGAACGCCGAGCGCAGCCGGGAGATCGTCGCCGGCATCCATGAAACGCCCAAGGGCATGGACATGCTGCTGTCGATCGTGCCGAGCAATGTGCTCCAGGCCGCTTCGGACAACGGCGCCATCCTGTCGCTGATGTTCTTCGCGCTGATGTTCGGCATCGGCATGGTGCTCAGCGACGACGACAAGGTTGCCCCGCTGCGCCGCGCCATCGAAGGCGTGTTTGAAGTCTCGATGACGCTGATCAACCTGGTCATCCGCCTGGCGCCGTACGCGGTGGCCTGTTTCATGTTCAACCTGGCCACGTTGTTCGGGCTGGATCTGATCGTGCGCCTGGGTGCCTACGTAGGCGTGGTGGTGCTGGCGCTGGGCCTGCACATGGTGGTGACGTACGGCACGGCGGTATGGCTGTCCGGCCGCTCGCCGCTGTCGTTCTTCCGCGACACCCAGGAAGCGACGGTGATGGCCTTCTCCACGGCCTCCAGCAACGCCACCCTGCCGACCGCGCTGCGCGTGGCCGACCAGATGGGCCTGCCGCAGCGGGTGTCGCGCTTCGTGCTGACCGTGGGCGCCACGGCCAACCAGAACGGCACCGCGCTGTTCGAGGGCGTGACGGTGATCTTCCTGGCGCAGTTCTTCGGCGTGGACCTGAGCATCGGCCAGCAGATCATGGTCATGGCGGTGTGCATCCTGGGCGGTATCGGTACCGCCGGCGTGCCGTCGGGTTCGCTGCCGGTGGTGGCGATGATCTGCGCGATGGTCGGCGTCAACCCGCTGGGCATCGGCCTGATCCTCGGCGTGAACCACTTCCTGGACATGTGCCGCACCGCGCTGAACGTCACCGGCGATCTGGCCCTGACCACCCTGGTGGCCAAGGGCGAGACCGAGGAACTGCCGCCGGCGACGGCGGGACGCGTCAACGGCGATTGAACCGCCGCCAGTCACGATGGGATACTCCACCGGCGCATGGAAGGCGCCGGGATCGGCGCCGTGCGGAAAGGAGCCGAAATGAGGATTTCGCATCTGCTGGCCGTTGGCCTGGCCCTGCTGGCGTTCGACGCCGGCGCTGAACCACGTACCTGTGAGACCCACGCCAGTACCACCGGCAGCTTCGCTGCCGGCCGCCAGTTCTTCACCTGGGACGTGGTGCCCGACGTCGCACCGGCCGAAGCCCTGCGGCGGATCCAGGCCGAGGGGGTCAAATCCGGCCTGAAAGTGGGCCGGCTGGACCCCGAGCTGGGCTCGGTGACCCTGGAACAGACCGCCCCGCTGGCCGATCGCCAGGTGACCCTGCCGGTGAACGTACTGGTGGAAGGCGAAGGGGAGGGCGCCCGCATCACCGTCAGCAAGACCCTGCCCGCCGGCTACGCCACGCGCGAGGACCTGCAGCGCAGGGCCATGTGCGCGTTCATCGACGCCGCGCGCGGCTGAGGGCGTGGTCCGGGCGTGACCCGGACTGACCCCACCGGTCGTCTGTGGGACAATGGGCAGCCCGCAGCTCCGCGGGAGCCTCCTGATCCCACAGAACCATGACGCAGCCTACCCGCCGCCAGTTGGCCAACGCCATCCGCTTCCTCGCCGCTGATGCGGTCGAAACCGCCAAGTCCGGTCATCCCGGCATGCCGATGGGCATGGCCGACATTGCCGAAGTGCTCTGGAACGATTATCTCCGTCACAACCCGAACAACCCCAAGTGGTTCAACCGCGACCGCTTCGTGCTGTCCAACGGCCACGGCTCGATGCTGCAGTACGCGCTGCTGCACCTGAGCGGCTACGACCTGCCGATCGAGCAGCTCAAGCAGTTCCGTCAGCTCGGCAGCAAGACCGCCGGCCACCCGGAACGCCATGAAACCCCCGGCGTGGAGACCACCACCGGTCCGCTCGGCCAGGGCCTGGCCAACGCCGTGGGCTTCGCGCTCGCCGAGAAGCTGCTGGCACAGCGTTACAACCGTCCCGAACACGAGATCGTGGACCACCGCACCTGGGTGTTCCTGGGCGATGGCTGCCTGATGGAAGGCGTGTCCCACGAAGCCGCCTCGCTGGCCGGCACCTGGGGCCTGGGCAAGCTGGTCTGCTTCTGGGATGACAACCACATCTCCATCGACGGCAACACCGATGGCTGGTTCACCGACAACACCCCCGAGCGTTTCGAGGCCTATGGCTGGAACGTGGTGCGCGGCGTCGATGGCCACGATCCGGACAGCATCAAGTCCGCCATCGACCAGGCCCTGTCGCAGTTCGACAAGCCGACCCTGATCTGCTGCCGCACCACCATCGGGTTTGGTTCGCCGGGCAAGGCGGGCAAGGAATCCAGCCACGGCGCGCCGCTGGGCAAGGACGAGCTGGAGGCCACCCGCAAGCAGCTGGGCTGGAACTACGGTCCGTTCGAGATTCCGGAAGAGATCTACGCCGGCTGGCGTGCCGGCGGTACCGGCACCCTGCGCCAGGCCGAGTGGGAACTGCAGTTCGACAAGTACGCCGCGCAGTTCCCCGCCGAAGCCGAGGAGCTGATCCGTCGCTCGCACGGTGAACTGCCGGCCGATTTCATCGCCAAGGCCGACGCCTACATCGCGCAGGTCCAGGCCGACGGTCAGACCATCGCCTCGCGCAAGGCCTCGCAGCTGGCGATCGAAGCATTCGCGCCGCTGCTGCCGGAACTGATCGGCGGTTCGGCCGATCTGGCGCACTCCAACCTGACCCTGTGGAAGGCCAGCAAGTCGGTCGCCACCGACGACCCGAACGCCAACTACGTGTATTACGGCGTGCGCGAGTTCGGCATGACCGCCATCGCCAACGGCCTGGCCCTGCATGGCGGGTTCATTCCGTTCGATGCCACCTTCCTGGTGTTCAGCGACTACGCCCGCAACGGCGTGCGCATGAGCGCGCTGATCCCGGCGCACGCGATCCACGTGTACACCCACGATTCGATCGGCCTCGGCGAAGACGGCCCGACCCACCAGCCGGTGGAGCACCTGGCCTCGCTGCGCTACATCCCGAACAACGATGTGTGGCGCCCGTGCGATGCGGTCGAGTCGGCGGTCAGCTGGAAGTCGGCGATCACCCGTACCGACGGTCCGAGCTGCCTGGTGTTCAGCCGCCAGAACCTGCCGCACCAGCCGCGCAACGACACGCAGGTCGCACAGATCGCCCGTGGTGGTTACGTGCTGGCCGACGCCGAGGGCGGCGTGCCGGACGTGATCCTGATCGGTACCGGTTCGGAAGTGGGCCTGGCTGTTGCCGCCAAGGCGGAACTGGATGCCGCCGGCATCAAGACCCGCGTGGTGTCCATGCCGTCCACCGACGTGTTCGAGCGCCAGGACGCCGCCTACCGCGAGTCCGTACTGCCCAACGCCGTGCGCAACCGCGTGGCGGTGGAAGCCGGCGTCACCGGTTTCTGGCGCCAGTACGTGGGCCTGGACGGTGCGGTGATCGGTATCGACACCTTCGGTGCCTCGGCCCCGGCCGATGCCCTGTACAAGCACTTCGGCATCACCACCGAGGCGGTGGTGGCCGCGGCCAAGGCGCAGCTGGCGAACTGATCGCAACCGCGTGATGCAACACCCACGGCGCTTCCCGAAACGGAAGCGCCGTTTTTTTTGTTGTCAGCGACCTGTGCAGCGCCGGCCGTTGGCCGGCTCGCGGGGGTGCATGCGCTTGCCTGGCGCCGGGCTGTTCCCGGCTTCATGCATTCAGGCGAACAGCCGCGATGTGCAGACGTTGTTGGGCTGCCGCCCTTGTCGGGGCACGCCACGCTGCCTGCCGTTCCCAACCGCACACGACCCTGTATGGGGGCCGCCGCCGGGTAGCCCCCGGAGGGACTGTCAAAAACATGGATGTTTTTGACAAGCCCCCAAGGATGGGTTCACGGCGTGTCCCGGAGCGGGGCTGCCCGGCGGCGGCCCCTGCACGTACGAACGAAGACGCTGTTCTTTGCGCGAAAGCCTGAAGCCGCAGAACACTGCCGGATGCACAAGGAACGGCACTGCCTACGCGGTACGCGCCAACCCCAACCGCACCAGCCGCGCTTCAATCCGTTCGCCGATGTCCTTCGGGGCCTCCAGCCCCATGCGCTGCAGATACACCGCGTCGCCGTCACCGGCCGGCTGCATGACCGCCGCCAGGACCGTGCGCAGCTTGGCCGCGCGCGTCTGCGTGTTCTGTTTCAGCCAGCCCAGCGCCTTCACCAGGTGCTGCTCCACCTCGGTGAAGTCGCTGCCCAGCGGGTAGTCAGGCAGCAGCCCGGACTGGCGGTACGGCGCCAGTGCCGCGCTGACCGCCGTGGCGGAATTGCGCTGCCAGTCCGCCGGTGCGGCAAACCCCGTGGCCAGTTTCTTCGCCGCCTTGGCCTGGTCCAGCAGGGCCGCCTGGAAGCGCGCATCGGTGATGCCGGCCATCGCGATCACGCAGTCCTCGTCGGTCATGTTGCGCAGATCGGCGATGCCGTACTCGTTGATGTACAGGTCGCGCAGGTGACGCGGGATGGTCGTGTGGCCGTAGTTCCAGCGCACATTCGACTGCAGCGCGCCCTTGTCCTCGCGCGTGGCCCGGAAGATCAGCGCACTGCGGGCGCCGGGCAGGGCATGGGCCATCGCCACGAAGTTGTACTGCCCGCCCACGCCGGACACCACCCGGCCATCTTCCAGCGCATCGGAGACGGCCGCACCCAGCGCCGTGGCCATCATGCAGGAGTTGAAGAAGCGCGCATCGCGGCGCTGCATCCGCTCCAGGGTTTCATCGCCGCCGTAGAGCTGGTTGATCTCACTGATCCGGCGCATGCCGATCGCGCTGCGTTCGTCGTCGGGCAGTGCGCGCAGCCACTGGTAGAACTCCGGCGAGCCCAGGTAGAACGCGCCATGCAGATACTCGCCTTCGGCCTCGAGCGTGGCGTAATCGGTGGTCCAGGCGCTGCCATTCTCGATGCGCTGCATCAGCGACAGATCGTCATGCACCTTGCGCCGGATCACGCCGGTCTGGACCAGCCGCCGGAAGCCCTCGTTGAGCATCTCGCTGCAGCCGTACAGGCCGATCTCGAACGGCTCCAGCCCGCCCGATGCGAGCACGCTCGGGTGGGTGGCCAGGTCAGGATCGAGCGCCTGCAGGATCTGCCGGTAACGCGCGTTGTCGGTGTGCCGCAGTACCAGCGCGTGGCTGAGCGCATCGGCCAGCGTGCCGATGCCGATCTGCAGCGTGCCACCGTCGCGCACCAGCGCGCTGGCATACAGGCCGATGGCGTAGTCGGCATCGCCGACCGGCTGCCGCGGCAACCCGAACAGATCCGGATAGGGGCCCGGCGGGGTGATCACCAGGTCGAAGAAGGAGACATCCACCGTGGCCGAACCGGCCAGATAGGGCAGCTGCGGATCGATCTCGGCAATCATCAGCGGGCGCGGCAGACCGCGCGCGACCATCGCATCGAGGGTGTCCTGGGTGATGTCGTTGTTGCACGACAGCGACAGCCGGCGATCGTCCGGGCGCATCGCCACCTTCTGCACGATCGCATGCGGCGCGCGCTGCGCCACCGCATCGGCGGCGTGGGTGTAGTTGAGGCTGGTGTAACTGCGCTGCGCCTGCGACGAGCCCAGCAGCGCACCGGACTGCATGTAGAACTCCTCCACCTGCACATGGTCGGGCAGGCGGTCGCGCGCCATCGCATCGGCATAGGCCAGGCGCGGGAAACCGGCGCCGAAGTGGCGTTCGGCGAACGGCCCCATGAAGCGCGCCTCCAGCCCGCTGCCACCGGCCTTCGGCGGATTCAGCGAAAGCGCGGTGTACAGCTGCAGCGGCCGTGAGGCATCGTTTTCCACGCGCGCATAAAGGGCATTGAGCAGGCGATGCGGCTTGCCCAGCGCCAGCGGCGCGCCCACGCGAAGGGGGCCATCGACCCGCTGCAGCAGCCAGTCGACGGCGGCGTCCAGGTCGGTCAGGTGTTCGGTCATGCGGCGCGTTCCTGCGAAATCATGCGGGCCATTACAGCATTTCGGGGTTGAACAGACGGCGACGCGAGACCTCGTCGCCGGAGACCATGAACTGCCCATCGCCGCGGTAGTGCACCGTGCGCGGCAGTTTCGGGGAGCGCGCGACGTGCGCCTTGACCACTTCCCAGATGAAGAGGCCATGCCGCCTGATCTGGCTGCGGTCGACCAGGCGGCACTCGAAACTGGCGTGGCATTGCGCGATCAGCGGCGCTGCCACCACGCTGCCAGCCACCGCATCCAGGCCGAAGTGCGCGAACTTGTCGATCTCGTCGCCGCAGGTATTGCCGATGCCGACCACGGTATCGAGCAGGTCGGCGGTGGGCACGTTGATGACGCATTCGCCGCTGCGGCGGATCAGCCCGGCGCTGTGGTTGCCGCTGGAGATCATCGTCGCCAGCCGTGACGGGGTGAACTCGAGCACCATGTGCCAGCCCAGGGTCATGATGTCGCGCTGGTCCTTCCACGCCGAGCTGACCAGCACCACCGGACCGGGTTCGAGGAAGCGCCGCACCTCGGCGACGGGGAAGTCGACTTTCCGATAGCGTCTCATCGGCGCCTCCACGGGGAATCGCCCGATGCTGGCAGCGTGCGCATGAACCGGTTGTCGAAGGGCTTGACACCGAATTCGATTACGGGCGTAATCGGCTTGTCGATTACGGATGTAAATGATGAGCCAGATCAGCGAAGCCGAAGCCGTGGTGATGGACGTGTTGTGGCGCAGCCATCCGCTGGGTGCCGACGAGGTGGTTGCCGCGCTGGCCGACCGCGACTGGGCCGAGCCGACCATCAAGACCCTGCTCAACCGCCTGCTGACCAAGGGGGCGATCAGCGCCAGCCGCGACGGCCGCCGTTACCGCTACTCGCCCGTGCTGCAGCGCCAGACCTGGGTGGCCGAGCAGAGCGAGGGCTTCCTCGGGCGCGTGTTCGACGGACGCGTGGCGCCGCTGGTGGCGCACTTCAGCCAGCGCGGGGAGCTGAGCGCGCAGGACATTGCCGACCTCAAAAAGCTGATCCAGGAGCTCGACCATGATTGAGCTCCTCAACGGACTGCTGCAGGCCAGTGTGTGGTTGTCGGTGGCGGTGCTGGTGCTGGCCGCCATACGCCCCCTGCTGCTGAGGCTGGGCGGCGCGGCGCTGGCGTATCGCAGCTGGTGGCTGCTGCCGATGCTGCTGGTGGTGCCGTACCTGCCGTTGCCGAACTTCCCGATCACCGAGGCCGCGCCGGTGAAGGTGATGGCGACCGCGCTGCGTGCACCGGACGTGTCCGCCGATACCCCGGTGTGGCCCTTGCTGCTGCTCGCCACGTGGCTGGCCGGCGCGCTGGTGATGGCCACGGCCAGTTGGCGCGCGCAGCGCCGTTTCGAACGTGCGCTCGGCTGCCTGCAGCCCCGTGTCGATGGCAGCTGGCAGGCGCAGGGCGATCCCGGCCTGCCGGCGCTGGTGGGCCTGTGGCGGCCACGCGTGGTGGTCGGACCGGATTTCGAGCAGCGCTTCAGCCCGGCCGAGCAGGACCTGATCCTGCGCCACGAACACAGCCACCGGCTGCATGGCGATCCGTGGGCCAATGCGGCGCTGGCGGTCCTGCGCTGCGTGTTCTGGTTCCATCCGCTGCTGCCGTGGACCGTGCGCCGCCTGCTGCGCGACCAGGAACTGGCCTGCGACGCGCGCACGGTCGATCCGCATCCGGCCCTGCGCCGTCTTTATGCCAACGCCTTGCTGAAGGCGCAGTTGGCCCACCCGGTTGCGCCGATGGCATGCCACTGGCGCAGCCAACCGATGTTGAAGGAGCGTATTGCCATGTTGAAGCAGCACAAACGGAAGGCGTTGCCGTGGTTGTCCGGACAGGTACTGGTGGTGGGGTTGTGCGTGGGGCTCGGCGGGATCGCGTGGGCCGGGCAGGGCGCTGGCGCCGCGCCCGTACGGGTGGATGCGAAGGCGAAGGAAGTGACGGCGCCGAAGTATCCGAAGAGCGCATTTGAACAGGGCGTGTCGGGCAAAGTGGTGCTGCGCGTGGAAGTGGATGCGCAGGGCAGGACCGGCGACATCCGGGTACTCACGTCGACGCCGGCCGGCGTGTTCGACGCGGTCTCCATCGCGGCCGCGAAAGAGTGGACGTTCGAGCCGGCGCTGCAGGATGGCAAGGCAGTCGCCTCGGCACTGAAGATCCCGATGACGTTCAAGCTCGACAACACCGGCCCCGGTCAATGAGGTGGGCGCTGACACCGGTGCTGGTGTCGGTGCTGGTGACCGGCGGCTGCGCCGGTCACGACCAGCTCACCACCGTCGATACCCGCAGGGAAAACGTGGACCATCAGCGGCTGAAGGTGGATGGCGGCGGCGGTGCCGGACAGGTGCAGCCGTACACGCTGAAGGCGAGCGAAGGCTATCGCATGCCGCAGTTGTATGCAGCGCCCGATCCGGTGGTCGGCGACCGCGACCCGCGTCGCTCGCTCGCGCCGACCACCATCTGCCTGCAGGTGGTGGTGGATGCCGAGGGCCGGGTCGAACGCAGCCTGCCGCTGACCGACCGCGACGAGTGCAATGCCGCTGCCGCCGCGGAGAATACGGCCCTGCTGGACGCCGCGCAGGCGGCAGTGGCGCAGTGGCGCTATTCGCCGGCAGCGGTGTGCCACTATCCGGCCGGCCGGGTGCCGAGTGATCGGGGCGACTGCGAGGGGGCCGAGCGCATCGAGCCGGTGCCGGTCAGCCTGCTCTACGCGTTCACCTTCGAGATCGTGAAGGGACAGCACACGGTTCGCCGCCAGAGTCATTGAGCCCTGGCGGCGGGGTCAGGTGGCGCGTTGCGGGCCGCCCTGCAGATTCGCCTTCACCGACGGATGCATCAGTTTCGGCTCGGCCAGCGTCGCATCGCGGGCCTGCCGGGTGGCGACGAACTCGGCCTGGCCGATGCCGTCGTGCAGGTGGATGTTGGACGCGCGCTGTTCGCCGATGGTGGTTTCATTGGCGACCTCGCGTCCGCCCGGGCCGTAGTCGTGGCAGATGAACACACGGGTGGCATCGGGCAGGGTGAGCAGCCGCTGGATGGAACGGTACAACTGGGCGGCGTCGCCGCCCGGGAAATCGCAGCGCGCGGTGCCGCCATCGGGCATGAACAGCGAATCACCGGTGAACAGCGTATCGCCGATGCGGTAGGCCACGCTGTCGCTGGTGTGGCCCGGCACCGCGATGACCTCGGCGGCAATGTCACCGAGCGCGAACCGCTCGCCATCGGCGAACAGATGATCGAACTGCGAGCCGTCGGTCGGCACGTCCAGCGCATAGCGCGGGGCGAACGTACGCTGCACCTGCACGATGCCCTGGCCCATTGCCAGCGTGGCCTGCGGCCAGTGCGGTTTGAGCCAGCGGCCGGCGCTGATGTGGTCGGCATGGGCATGGGTTTCCAGCAGCCAGCGCACCTGCAGGCCGTGCTCGCGCACATGCGCCAGCAGCGGCTGCAGCGGCCCGGACCCGAGCGCGTCGGTGTCCGGGTCGTAATCCAGCACCGGGTCGATCACCGCGGCCTGCAACGTCGCCGGGTCGTGCACCACGTAACTGAAGGTGTGGCTGTCCGGGTGGAAGAAACTGGCGACGTGCGGTGTCATGGGGGTGGCCTCAGCGTTTGCCCAACGTGTCATTGAGCAGCACGGCCAGGCGTTCGCCGGCCAGGCGCAGCTCGCGCTCGGCGACCGGACGGTAGGTCGCGGCATACTCCGGGGGAAGCGTACGCTTGTCCGGGTAAACGCCAGGTGCAATGGCGATGCGGCAGCTGGCTTCGGCCCACTGCACGGCGTCGCGGTCGATCTTCGAGCGCTTGTCCACCTTCGGCGCGGGCAGCGCCATCAGGCGGGCCAGGAACTGGTCGTCGTCCAGCTTCGGCGCAGTGAGCATGCCGCTGTCCCACAGCGAGTGCAGATTGGTACCGCGGTTGTTGAACTGCACCTGGAAGTCGTTGCCGCCCTTGTCATGCCCGTAGCCCGCATGCATCGGCTGATGGATGTCGCCGGCGAAATGCACGACGAACTTCAGTGCCTGCGCGCGCTCGGCATCGGGGCGGGTGCGGTCGGCGAGGATGGCGGTCTGCGCCTTCAGCGCTTCGACCACGCAGTTGCCGCCCTTGCAGTGCTTCTGCACGGCGTAGTGGCAATTGTCCTCGCCGATGTTGACGTAGTGCCAGCGCGCCGAACGACGGCCCAGGCCGGGGTCTTTGGCGCGCAGTTCGTCGGCCCAGGGGGCGATGGCGTGCAGGGTCGGGTCGGGCTCGCCGGCCAGCAGGCGGTCGACCTGCGCCTTGGCCTGCGGGGTGAGGCGGACTTCGGCGACGCGGGCGACCAGGCGATGGCCTTGTGCGCCCCAGGCCAGGGCATCGGTGGAAACGGCGGTGAGGGCCAGCGCGAGCGCGGCGGCCGGAAGCAGGGAGGCAATGTTCATCGGCTGCATTCTAGCGGGCGCGTCCGCCGTCGGGTTTGCCCGGATCTGGCCGACCGGCGGCCGGGCCGGGTAGGCTGGGCGCTGTCCAACCACGGGAGCGGCGTCGGTGCAGAAGGTCCTGGGCTTGATCGGTGGCATGAGCTGGGAAAGCTCGGCGCACTATTACCGGATGATCAACGAGCAGGTGCGCGACGCCCAGGGCGGGATGCACTCGGCGCGCCTGCTGATGTGGTCGTTCGATTTTGCCGACATCGAGGCGCTGCAGCGGGCCGGCGACTGGGACGCGGCGACACGGGCGATGGTCGAGGTGGCACAGCGTCTGGAAGCGGCAGGTGCGACCGCCATCGTGATCTGTACCAACACCATGCACCTCATGGCCGACGCGGTACAGGCAGCCATCGGCGTGCCGCTGCTGCATATCGCCGATCCGGTTGGCGCGCTGATCCAGGCCGCGGGGCTGCAGCGGGTCGGGTTGCTCGGCACGGCGTTCACGATGGAGCAGAACTTCTATCGCGTACGGCTGGCCGAACGCTTTGGTCTGGAGGTGCTCGTGCCCGAGGCGGACGACCGCGCGGTGGTCCATCGGATCATCTACGACGAGCTGGTGCAGGGCCGGGTGCTGCCGGCGTCGCGCGAGGCCTATCGCGGCGTGATGCAGCGGCTGGTGGACCGGGGTGCGCAGGCCATCATCCTGGGCTGCACCGAAATCATGCTGCTGGTGACCGACGACGATGCCCCGGTGCCGCTGTTCGACACCGCCGCGCTGCATGCGCAGGCGGCAGGGCGCCATCTGCTGGATTGACCGGGTTTACGGAGCTGCGGTGTTGGACGCACAAAAAAATCCCCGGCCGGAGCCGGGGAAAGCGCTTTGCTGCGAGGGTGGTGCGCGGTGCAGTCCTGATCCGCCGATCAGAACTTGAATACGTAGGACACGCCGTAGGCCAGCGGGTCGATGTTGACGGTGCCGATCTTCTCGCCATTGAGCTTGACGCCGGTGTCGATGTCGATCCAGCGCACATCCACGCGCAGCGAGCCCTTGTCGCTGACCGCGACATCCACGCCGGCGTGGGCGGCCAGGCCCCACGAGTCGTCCAGCTTGAGCTTGCTGCCGGCGAGCGCGCCGCCGGTTTCCTCGCTGAAGAAGGTGGTGTAGTTCAGGCCGGCGCCAACGAACGGCGACACCTTGCCCTTGCTGTTGAAGTGGTACTGCAGCGAGATCACCGGCGGCAGGTGCTTGGTGCTGCCCACGCGGCCCATGCCGGCAATGTTGATGTCGTGCTTGAACGGCAGCGCGGCCAGCACCTCGATGCCCAGGTTGTCGGCGATGAAGTACTCGCCGGTGATGGTCGGCTTGATGTCGTTGTCGACGTCAACCTTCAGCGTACCGCCGGCCAGCGAGCCGTTGTTCGACTTCGGGGCGACCTGGTGCACGCCGGCACCGATCGTCCAGTCGCCCTTGGACTGGGCCAAGGCGGGGGTGGCGGCCAGCGCCAGGGCGGCGGCCAGGCTGGACAGCAGGAGGGGGGCGGTCTTGCGCATGAGGGGGTCTCGTTGCGGGGTGGAATGGAGTGGGGCCAGTGTTCCCCTCCGCGCCCGCAGGCGCCTTGATTCTGATCAATCCCCGGTTCGCGCGGTGTAACCGGTTACCTCCGGCCGGGGCCGGAAACGGGCCGGTCCGGCCCTGCTAGAATGACGGCCCCTTACCATCGGCGCCGCACCGTCGCGGCTGCAGGAGCTTGTGAACATGGCAATCAAGGTTGGCATCAATGGTTTCGGTCGCATCGGGCGCAACGTGCTGCGTTCGGCCGTGCTGAACTTCGGCAATGACATCGAAATCGTCGCCATCAACGATCTGCTCGAGCCGGACTACCTGGCTTACATGCTGAAGTACGACTCCGTGCATGGCCGCTTCAAGGCCGACGTGGCCGTGTCCGGCGGCGACCTGCTGGTCAACGGCAAGAAGATCCGCCTGACCCAGGAACGCGATCCGTCCAACCTGAAGTGGGACGAAGTGGGCGTGGACGTGGTCATCGAATCGACCGGCCTGTTCCTGACCAAGGACACCGCGCAGAAGCACATCGATGCCGGCGCCAAGAAGGTGATCATGTCGGCGCCGTCGAAGGACGACACCCCGATGTTCGTGTTCGGCGTCAACGACAAGACCTACGCCGGCCAGGCGATCATCTCCAACGCCTCGTGCACCACCAACTGCCTGGCCCCGCTGGCCAAGGTCATCAACGACAAGTGGGGCATCAAGCGCGGCCTGATGACCACCGTGCATGCGGCTACCGCCACCCAGAAGACCGTCGATGGCCCGTCCAACAAGGACTGGCGCGGCGGCCGCGGCATCCTGGAGAACATCATCCCGTCCTCCACCGGTGCAGCCAAGGCCGTGGGCGTGGTGATTCCGGAGCTGAACAAGAAGCTCACCGGCATGAGCTTCCGCGTGCCGACCTCGGACGTGTCGGTGGTTGATCTGACCGTCGAGCTGGAGAAGGAAGCCACCTACGCCGAGATCTGCGCCGAAGTGAAGGCACAGAGCGAAGGCGCGCTGAAGGGCGTGCTGGGCTACACCGAAGACAAGGTCGTGGCGACCGACTTCCGCGGCGAGACCCACACTTCGGTGTTCGACGCCGACGCCGGCATCGCGCTGGACGGCACCTTCGTCAAGCTGGTGTCGTGGTACGACAACGAGTGGGGCTACTCCAACAAGTGTCTGGAAATGGCCAAGGTCGTGGCCGCGAAGTAATCGCGCCGCCAGCCTGCTGTACCCACGAACCCCGGCCCTGCCGGGGTTCGTGCGTTTGGGGAACCGCATCGCGCTGCCCGCCCCCGCGATCCATTAGCATGGCCGCATACCGGGGGCCCGCGTCGTGGCGCGCGACCGCGGCTTTGCCGATAAGGATCTGATGGAATGGAAGCTCTGATTGTCCTGCTGGGGCTGGCGGTGCTGCTGGTGCCCGCGTTGCTGGTGGTCGCCCTGGTGATGATCGCCGGACTGCGACGGCGCGTGGCCGCGCTGGAAGCCGGTCTGGCCGATGCCCGGGTGCGCCCCGCAGACGCGGAGGTCGCCGTACCGGCACCGGTGGCGCCTCCGCCGCGGGTGGTCGAGCCGGAGCACGTCGAGCGGGCGCCTGCCGCCGCCCCGCCGCCTCAGGTGGCCGCCCCGCCGCCGCTGCCGCCGCTGCCGCAGGCCGCCGCCGCAGTGCCCACGCCATCCCCCGTCCGCCCGGTCGAGCCGGAGCCTTACGTGCACCGCCCGGACCTGGCCGAACGCGCGCTGGCGGCGGTCAAACGCTGGTTCACCGAAGGCAACGTGCCGGTCAAGATCGGCATGCTGGTGCTGCTGGCCGGCGTGGCCGCGCTGCTCAAGTACGTCAGCGACCAGGGCTGGCTGAACCCGCCGATCGAGATGCGCCTGGCCGGCATCGCCGTCGGCGCGCTGGCCGGGCTGGTGTTCGGCTGGCTGCAGCGCGACCGTCGGCGGCTGTTCGCGCTGGCCCTGCAGGGCGGTGCGATCGGCATCCTGCTGCTGACCATCTTCGCCGCGTTCAAACGCTACGACCTGATCGACCCGCTGCCGGCGTTCGTCATGAGCGTGCTGCTGATCGCCGGCATGGGCGTGCTGGCGGTGGTGCAGAACTCGCGCACGCTGGCCGTGCTGGGCATCCTGGCCGGGTTCATGGCGCCGATCTGGCTGTCCACCGGCAGCGGCAACCACGTCGCGCTGTTTTCCTATTACGCGGTGCTCAACGCGGCCATCCTCGCCATCGCCTGGTGGCGGCCGTGGCGCGCGCTGAACCTGCTCGGCTTTGCGTTCACCTTCGGCATCGGGACGGCCTGGGGCGTGCTGCAGTACGCGCCGGAGAAGTTCGCCAGCACCGAGCCGTTCCTGCTGCTGTTCTTCGCCTTCTACCTGGCGATTCCGGTCCTGTATGCCCGCCGGCAACCGGCGGAGAAGCGCGATCTGGTCGATGGCAGCCTGGTGTTCGGCACGCCGCTGATCGCGTTCTCGCTGCAGGCCGGCCTGCTGCACCACGACCGCCTGGTCCTGGCGCTGTGCGCGCTGGGCCTGGCGGCGATCTACGCGGGCCTGGCGTGGGCGTTGATCCGGCGCCCCCGCTACGCCGCGCTGGGCCAGTCGCATGCGGTGCTGGCGGTGGGCTTTGCCACCCTGGCGGTACCGCTGGCCCTGTCCGCGCGCGCCACCGCCAGCGTGTTCGCGCTGGAAGGCGCGGCGCTGGTCTGGCTGGGCCTGCGCCAGCAGCGCTGGTTGCCGCAGATCGCCGGTGCGATGCTGCAGCTCGGCGCCGCGTTCGGCTTCGTGGTCGGTGCCGACTACTGGCACCTCGACGCCACCGCCATCGCCAATCCCACCTTCATGAGCGGCCTGCTGCTGGCGCTGGCCGGGTTCGCCTCGGCCTTCAGCTACCGGCGCGCCGGCCGCGATGCGCCGGCCATCGTCTATTACCTGTGGGGCCTGCTGTGGTGGCTCGGCAGCGTCAGCCACGAGATCGTCCGCTTCGTTGCCCATGACAGCCGCCCGGACGCGCTGCTGGTCGCCGTTGCGGTGACCGCGTGGGTGGCGGCCGAGGCGCACCGGCGCGGGCCGGCGCGCGCGCTGGTGCTGACCACGCTGGCGATGCTGCTGGCTGCCTTCCCGCTGGCGCTGTGGCAGGCGGCGGTGCACGACCAGCCGTTTGCCGGCCACGGTGCGTGGGCCTGGGCGGTGTTTGCGCTGCTCGGCGTGCGCGGCCTGTGGTGCCTGCGGGGCGCGCAGGACCGCAGTGCGCTGGCGGCCCAGTTCGTGTGGTGGATGCTGTGGCCCAGCGTATTGACCCTGCTGGCCGGCTGGCTGGCCGACCGCTTCGCGCTGGCACCGGGCTGGACCGCCGCACTGGCGATGCTGCCCTGGCTGGCGGTGGTTGCCGTGTCGCTGCAGCGCTGGCGCTGGCTGTCGCTGCCGCTCGGCGAGCGTTTCGATGGCGCGCGGCTGGCCTTGCAGGGCACCTGGTTCTGCGTGCTGGGGCTGGGCTGGGGGGTGAGCGTGTGGCTGGCCGGCGACCCGCGTCCGCTGCCGTGGCTGCCGCTGCTCAATCCGATGGAACTGGCCCAGGTTGCGGTGCTGGTGCTGCTGGCGCGCTGGGTATGGTCGCCGGCCGCTCCGGCGGGCGCGGCCGGCTGGCGCGTGCCGCTGCTGGCGATCGCCGGTTTCGTCCTGCTGACCAGCACCACGCTGCATACCGTGCATCACTGGGGCGCGGTGCCGTGGAACCGGGCGCTGTGGTCCTCAACCCTGGCCCAGACCAGCCTGACCGTGGTCTGGAGCGTGCTCGGCGTGATCAGCTGGATCTGGGGCTCGCGCCGCGGCCAGCGTCTGCTGTGGCTGGTGGGCGCGGTGCTGATGGGCGTGGTGCTGGCCAAGCTGGTCCTGATCGATCGCCAGCACCTGGGCAACCTGCTCGGCATCGCCTCGTTCATCGCCTACGGCCTGCTGTGCACGGTCGTGGGTTACCTGGCACCGGCGCCGCCGCGTGCGCCGGAATCCACCGTGGAGCTGCAGCCGTGACCCTCGTCCCCCGCCTGATCGTCGCGCTTTCCTTTGCTCTGGCCACACCGGCCGTGTCGGCAGCCGATGCCCGCCAGGACTACCGCGAGCAGTGGCCGCTGCAGTTGTCCTCGCCGCAGGCGGGTGCCTACCGGCTGATGCTGGGCGAGGCGCAGTACCGCAGCGCGGTCTCGCCGCGGCTGGCCGATGTGCAGGTGTTCAACGCGCAGGGGCAGCCATTGCCCTCCGCGCTGCTGTCGGCCGACCAGCCGCTGGCGCAGGCCGCGCAATGGCAGTCCCTGCCGTGGTTCCCGCTGCCGGCCCGGGGCGGCGGCGCGGGCGACGACCTGCAGCTGCTCACCGAGCGCAACACCGACGGCAGCGTGCGCCGGGTCGAGGCACGGCTGGGCCGCAGTGTCGGCACCGCCGATCCCGGCGGCTGGCTGGTGGATGCCAGCGCGCTGCGCAGCAGCGTGCAGGCGCTGCGGCTGGACTGGCAGGCACCGACGGCGCTGCAGGTGCGCGTGCGCGTGGATGCCAGCGACGACCTGCGCGACTGGCAGCGGGTGGCCGACGACGTGCCGCTGGTCGACCTGCAGCATGATGGCCGCCGCCTGCAGCAGCGACGGATCGAGATCGGGCGCCAGGCGAAGTACTTCCGCATCCTGCCGGTGGGCGGCGATGCGCTTCCCGTGCTCTCGGCGGTGCAGGCCGAGCGCGTGCCGCCCGCGCAGGCCATCCAGTGGCAGTGGCGTTCGCTGACCGGCACCGCCGGCACGCCGGGCGAGTTCGAGTACACGCTGGACGGTCGCTTCCCGATCGCCCAGGCCGACATCGCCACCGCCGACAACAGCGTGGTGCAGTGGACGCTGCTCAGCCGCGACGATCCCGGCCAGCCCTGGCAGGTGCGTGCCGGTCCGTGGGTGGCCTACCAGCTGCAGGACACCGCCCAGCGCCGCCAGTCGCAGGCGCAGTCGCTGGCGGTGGCCATGCGCGACCGCTACTGGAAGCTGGTGGCCGCACAGGCCCAGGGCGTCGCCGCGCCGACACTGAAGCTGGGCTACCAGCCCGAAGCGCTGGTCTTCCTCAGTCAGGGCGACGCGCCGTTCACGGTTGCCGCCGGCAGCGTGCGTGCCGCGCGCATCGAT
Source organism: Stenotrophomonas sp. GZD-301 (assembly GCF_049310345.1). NCBI lineage: Bacteria > Pseudomonadati > Pseudomonadota > Gammaproteobacteria > Lysobacterales > Lysobacteraceae > Stenotrophomonas > Stenotrophomonas sp. GZD-301. The sequence continues at coordinate 70,927 of NZ_JBMOWY010000002.1, forward strand.
GCCCCGGTGGGCACGGTGATCGCGCAGCTGCGCGAACAGCAGGGCGCCCAGTGGCAGCCCGCGCTGGCCACGGTGCAGGGGCCGGTGCAGCCGCTCGCCGGTGAGGCCGCGGTGCAGCCGGTGCGCGACTGGAAGCGCTGGCTGCTGTGGGGCCTGCTGGTTCTCGGTGTGCTGGTGGTGGGTGGGTTTGCGGTCAGCCTGTTGCGGCAGAAGCCGCGGTAGCAACGACCGTTGGTCGTTACGCCAAGGTGTGACGACCAACGGTCGTCACCCACCGGCCATGTGCCAAAGCGGGTCATCTACAATGGGCGTCTGCGTCGTACGCGGCGCCCTTTCCCTTTCCGCCAAAGAGTTGCCCATGTCCATCGTTCGCATGACCGACCTCGACCTTTCCGGCAAGCGCGTGCTGATCCGCCAGGACCTCAACGTGCCGATCGAAAACGGCCGCATCACCTCCGAGCAGCGCATCAGCGCATCGCTGCCGACGTTGAAGCTGGCCCTGGAGAAGGGCGCGGCGGTGATGGTGACTTCGCATCTGGGGCGCCCCAGCGAAGGCGTGTGGAGCGACGCCGATTCGCTGGCACCGGTCGCGCTGCGCCTGTCGCAGCTGCTGGGCCGCGAGGTGCCGCTGGTGCGCGACTGGGTCGACGGTGTCGACGTTGCGCCGGGTTCGATCGTGCTGCTGGAAAACTGCCGCATGAACGTCGGCGAGGGCAAGGACGATGAAGCCCTGTCCAGGAAGTACGCCGCGCTGTGCGACGTGTTCGTGATGGACGCCTTCGGCACCGCGCACCGTGCGCAGGCCTCCACGCACGGCGTGATCCGCTTTGCCCCGGTGGCCGCCGGTGGCCCGCTGCTGATGGCCGAACTGGACGCGCTGGCCAAGGCGCTGCTCGCGCCGGCCCAGCCGCTGCTGGCGATCGTGGCCGGCAGCAAGGTCAGCACCAAGCTTGAACTGCTGGCCAACCTGGTCGGCAAGGTCGACCAGCTGATCGTGGGCGGTGGCATCGCCAACACCTTCATCGCCGCCGCCGGCCACGCCGTGGGCAAGTCGCTGTATGAGCCGGACCTGCTCGACACCGCCCGCAGGATCGTGGCCGATGCCAAGGCGCGCGGCGCCGAGATCCCGCTGCCCACCGACGTGGTGGTGGCCAAGCAGTTCCTGCCGGACGCCGAAGCCACGGTCAAGGCAGTCACCGACGTGGCCGAGGACGATCTGATCCTGGACATCGGCCCGGACACCGCCCAGCACTACGCCGGGTTGATCGCCAAGGCCGGCACCGTGGTCTGGAACGGCCCGGTCGGCGTGTTCGAGTTCGAGGCCTTCAGCCACGGTACGCAGGCACTGGCGCAGGCGATCGCCGCATCGCCGGCCTTCTCCATCGCCGGTGGCGGCGACACCCTGGCTGCGGTCGACAAGTACGACATCGCCGACCAGGTGAGCTACATCTCCACCGGTGGCGGCGCGTTCCTGGAGTTCCTGGAAGGCAAGACCCTGCCGGCCGTGGCCGCGCTCGAGGCCCGCGGTCAGTGATCGATAACGATCGGGGCGTGACCACCGTGGGTCGTCACGCCGTTGAAGCACCTGCAACGCTCTTCTTCGACCTCGACGGCACGCTGATCGACTCGGCCGTGGGCATCACCCGGTGCGTGGCGCATGCGCTCACCCAGCTGGGTCGCCCGGTGCCGCCGGACGCGGAACTGCGGCGTTGGATCGGGCCGTCGCTGCGCACCAGCTTCGCGCCGCTGTTCGACGATCCGGCGCAGGTGGAGCAGGCGGTGGCGCTCTACCGCGAGCGCTTCGAGGTGCTCGGCTGGCAGGAACACGTGGTCTACCCGCAGATCGGACAGGTCGTGCAGGAACTGCACGGCCGTGGCCATCGGCTGGCCATCGTCACCGCCAAGAATGAGCCGCACGCGCGCCGCATCATCGAGCATCTGCCGTTTGGCGGGTGCTTCGAAGACGTGATCGGGGCGACGCTGGACGGCAGCCGCAGCGAGAAGCCGCAGCTGGTGGCCGAGGCACTGCGGCGCCTGTCGCTGGCGCCGGAGCAGTGCTGGATGATCGGCGACCGGCGCATGGATATCGCCGGCGCGCGTCATCACGGGATGCGCAATATCGGCGTGTTGTGGGGGTTTGGCGGTGCCGACGAGCTGCGCGACGCCGGTGCGCAGCACATCGCGGCCTCGCCGGAAGCGCTGTTGTCGTTGATCGATTGAGCGGTGCGGCGGCGTTCCGTACGCCGCCGCATGTCGAGCGGAGAGTCAACAGGGTCAGGCGTTGGCGTCATGCTGGCGCGACGGGATGTCCGCCCTGTCATCCGACGCTGTCTGCAGGACATCGGACAAAGCCAGCTACGACAAGGCTGTAAACGTATTCATGGGACGTGAAGGGTGTGCTAATTTCGACCCTTTCCCGGGAGCCCATTTACCATGATTGAGCGTCAGCGTCGCACCAAGATCCTTGCCACCCTCGGACCGGCGACCGACCCGCCGGGCGTGCTGGAGGATCTCTTCCGCGCCGGCGTGAACGTGGTCCGCCTCAATTTCAGCCACGGTGATCCGTCCGGCCAGGCCAAGCGCGCCGCCGACGTGCGCGCCGCCGCGCAGCGGGTGGGCGTGGAGGTGGGCATCCTGGCCGACCTGCCGGGCCCGAAGATCCGCATCGAGCGTTTCGCCGAAGGCAAGATCCATCTGAAGGCGGGCGACCGCTTCGACCTGGTCGCCTCGCCGAACGCACCGGCCGGCGACACCACCCAGGTGGGCGTGAGCTACCTCGGCCTGCCGCAGGACGTGGTGGCCGGTGACGTGCTGCTGCTCGACGATGGCCTGATGCAGCTGCAGGTGCTGGAAGTGCAGGGCGAGCGCATCATCAACACCGTGCTCAACGACGGCGTGCTGTCCGACCGCAAGGGCCTGAACAAGCAGGGCGGTGGCCTGTCGCTGGGCGCGCTGACCGAGCGCGACAAGGAACTGATCGGCATCGTGGCCAAGATCGGCGTGGACTTCATCGCGGTGTCGTTCTGCCGCAATGCGCAGGACATGAACGATGCCCGCGCGATCGCCGAATCGCACGGCTGCTACGCCGCGCTGGTGTCCAAGATCGAGCGCACCGAAGCCATCGAGAATCTGGAAGAGATCGTTGATGCCAGCGACGTGGTGATGGTGGCGCGTGGCGATCTCGGCGTGGAAATCGGCGACGCCGAACTGCCGGGCCTGCAGAAGAAGATCATCAAGGCCTCGCTGGCGCAGAACAAGGTGGTGATCACCGCCACCCAGATGCTGCAGTCGATGGTGGAAAGCCCGATCCCGACCCGCGCCGAAGTGCTGGACGTGGCCAACTCGGTGATCGACGGTACCGATGCGGTGATGCTGTCGGCCGAAACCGCCGCCGGTGCGTACCCGGTCAAGGCCGTGGAGGCAATGGCGCGTATCTGCCTCGGTGCCGAACGCCAGTTCCAGACCGAGACCGACTTCGGCGCGTCGCCGCGCAACCTGGAACGTGCCGATCAGGCCATCGCGATGGCGACCATGTTCCTGTCCCAGCATGTGGGCGTGCGCGCGATCGTGGCGATGACCGAATCCGGCGGCACCGCACGCTACCTGTCGCGTTTCCGTGCGTCGGCACCGGTGTTCGCGGTGACCCGCCATGATGGTGCCCGTCGCCAGATGGCGCTGATGCGCGATGTGTTCCCGATCAACTTCGACAGCCGCGGCTTCACCCCGCGCGAAGCCGCGCGCGGCAGCATCCGCCTGCTGGTGGAAGCCAACCAGCTGCAGGCCGGTGACCGCGTGGTGTTCACCAGCGGCGAGCACATGGAAACCCACGGTGCGACCAACACCCTGCGCCTGCTGGAAGTGGGCGAAGACGGCCGCGCCAGCGGTCTGGGCGACCTGTAACGGGCACGCACCACCGCATGCGCGCTGGCGCACCACGGTCTGCACGGCAGACCGTGGGCCCCGGCGCCGTACGCGTCGGCCGCCTCGCGGCCACCCCCGACACCGTGGGGCTCCCACGGGCACATCCAGCAGCACCGGGGCCTGCGCGTCTGAAAGCGGTTCCAGATTCCGTGGACGGCCAGTTCACGGAAGGCGGGGGCTATAATTGCGGTTTTCCCGCACCCGCCACAGGAAATACATGAGCATCGAACAGCTGGCCGAAACCGCCCAGGCCATGGTCGCCCCGGGCAAGGGCATCATCGCGATCGACGAATCCACCGGTACCATCGCCAAGCGCTTCGCCAGCGTCGGCATCGAGAACACCGAGGAGAACCGTCGCGCCTACCGCGAGCTGCTGCTCACCACGCCGAAGCTCAACGAGCATATTTCCGGCGCGATCCTGTACGACGAAACCATCCGCCAGTCCACCAAGGACGGCGTGCCGTTCGCCAAGTACATGGCCGACCACGGCATGATTCCGGGCATCAAGGTCGACAAGGGCGCCCACCCGCTGGCCGGCTGCCCGGGCGAGATGGTCACCGAAGGCCTGGACGGCCTGCGTGAGCGTCTGCAGGAGTACTACAAGCTGGGCGCGCGCTTCGCCAAGTGGCGTGCGGTCATCAACATCGGCGAGAGCATTCCGTCGGGCACCTGCATCGAGTCCAACGCGCACGCGCTGGCCCGTTACGCCGCCCTGTGCCAGGAATGCGGCCTGGTGCCGATGGTGGAGCCGGAAGTGATCATGGACGGCGACCACGACATCGAAACCTGCTACGAAGTCACTGAAGCCACGCTGCGTTCGCTGTTCGACGCGCTGTACCAGCAGAACGTGCTGCTGGAAGGCACCATCCTGAAGGCCTCGATGGTCATCTCGGGCAAGGGTTGCGATGAGCAGGCCGACGTCGAGGAAGTGGCCGAGTCGACCGTGATGTGCCTCAAGAGCACCGTGCCGGCGATCCTGCCGGGCGTGGTGTTCCTGTCCGGTGGCCAGGGCGACGAGCAGTCGACCGCGCATCTGAATGCGATGAACCAGATGGGCAACCTGCCGTGGCCGCTGAGCTTCTCCTACGGCCGTGCCATGCAGCAGGCCGCGCTGAAGCTGTGGGCCAAGGACACCAAGGCCAATGTCGCCAAGGCGCAGCAGACGGTCTACGACCGCGCCAAGGAAAACGGCCAGGCCGCGCTGGGCAAGTGGAACGGCTGATCCGTTCCACGCACTGCGTGATCTGAACAACGCCGGCCTCTGGGCCGGCGTTTTTTTTTGCCCGCACGCAGCGTGCGCCGGGCCACGCGCGGCGGAGGGACGCCCGGTTTCGCGCGTTCTGGCAGGATGTCGCTTCTTTTCCTGTGCGGGATGTCTGCCGGTGATGCGACGTTGCGGTGGTCTGCTGGGGCTGTGGTGGCTGATGTGCGTTCCGGCGGCGTGGGCATCCCCGGCACGGGGATTCGATGTGCTGCATTACGCGGTGGCGTTGGAACCGGACATCGCCGGTGGGCGCATCCAGGGCAACGAGGTGGTGCGGGTGCGCGCGCTGCAGGCCGGGCTCGCGGAGGTCACCCTGGATGCCGGTGCGTTGACCATCGCCTCGGTACGGCAGGGCGGCACGCCAGTGACGTTCGTGCGGGAGCAGGGGCAGGTGCGGATAGCGTTGGCGCGGCCGCTGCGGGCCGGGCGCGAGGTGAGCCTGCAGATCGCCTATCACGGCGCGCCGGCATTCGGCCTGGAGTTCGCGCCGGCACGCGAGGAGGTGTACACGATCTTCTCCACCAGTCAGTGGATGCCGTCGGTGGACGCGCCGGACGAGCGCGCGACGCTGTCGCTGTCGCTGACCCTGCCGGCGGGACTGCTGGCGACCGGCACCGGACGCGCGCTCGCGCCGCGCCCCCTGGCCGATGGCCGCGTGCAGCACCGCTGGGCGCTGGAAACGCCCATGCCTGGCTATGTGTACGGCTTCGCGGCCGGGCGCTATCGCGAGGTGGTGCAGCCGGGCAAGGTGGCGCTGCGCTATCTGTCGGTGGAGCGGTCGCCGGACGAGCTGCGCCGGTTGTTCGCGCCGACGGCGGACATGCTGGCCTTCTTCGCCGAGCGCGCCGGCCTGCCGTATCGCGGCGACTACCAGCAGGCGTTGGTGGCGCGCACGATCGGGCAGGAGCTGGCAGGGGTGTCGCTGCTGTCCGAGGCCTACGGTGCCGAGGTGCTGGAGGCGCCGGAGCAGACTGCGCTGATGGCGCATGAGGCGGCCCACCAGTGGTGGGGCAACCGGGTCACCTGCGCGGGCTGGGAACACTTCTGGCTCAACGAGGGCATGGCCAACTTCATGACGGCGGCCTGGCTGCAGCAGGCGCAGGGCGAGGCCGCGTACCAGCGGCAGGTCGCCGGCTGGCGCGCACGTCTGGAACGGCTGCGCGCCAAGGGCGCCGACCATGCGCTCGTCTACGCGGCGTGGGATGCCCCCAGTGCGGACGACCGCGCGGTGGTCTACCAGAAGGGTGCGTACGTCCTGCACCTGCTTCGCGAGGAACTGGGCGAAACGGTGTTCTGGCAGGGGCTGCGCAGCTACACCCGCGCGCACGACGGGCGGGCGGTGGTGACGGCCGACTTCCAGCAGGCGATGGAGCGGGCGGCAGGGCGCCCGCTCGATGCGTTCTTCCAGGCCTGGGTCTACGGCACCGGCGGCAGCGCGCCGGCGGCCGCGGGTGGCTAGAGCGCGGCTGCCGGCGGCAGGCCGAGATCCAGATCGAGCGCCGTCCGCCCCGGCGACGCGGTACTGCCCGCAAGCGACGGGCTCTCCAGCGGTTGGCCCTGGGCAGCCAGGGCCTGCTGGTAGACCTTGAAGGTGGCGGCGTTGTAGGCCACCAGGATGATGCGCCGCGGCTGGCGGTGCGAGCGCTGCCAGGTCAGGGTCTCGGTAGCGGCGATCTGCGCGGCCTGGTGCAGCGGATAGCCGAACACGCCGCAGCTGATGGCCGGGAAGGCGATCGATTCCAGATCGAGTTTTTCGGCGAGCTGCAGCGACTTCCAGTAACAGTTGGCGAGCAGCGCCGGTTCGTCGCGCTGTCCGTCCTGCCAGACCGGGCCGACCGTGTGGAACACGTGCCGCGCCGGCAGGTCGTAGGCGCCGGTGGCGCGCACCTCACCGGTCGGGCAGCGCATGCCCGGGCGGATCTCCGGCAGTGCACGGCAGGCATCGAGCAGGCCCGGGCCGGCCGCGCGATGGATCGCGCCGTCCACGCCGCCGCCGCCGAGCAGGGATTCGTTGGCCGCATTGACGATCGCATCCACCGCCAGGGTCGTGATGTCGCCCTGCCACACTTCGATCTTCATGCGTACCGCTCCTTCCTGAGTCCGGGTCCAACCAACGGGATGACATCCTTTCCTGCACGGTAACGGGCAGGGCATCTAGGCTGCGTCATCGTCGTCTCAGGCAGTGCGACCCGGTGTTGCGCTGCCCGATGCCCACACGATGCGGTGCGACGGCTTCACGGCAGATGAAGGCGCAGCGGCGACGCTGAATACGACAACGCCCACCGTGGGGTGGGCGTTGCGGGTCTTGTCCGGGACAACGCGGAGATCAGGGCAGACCGGCCAGCCAGTCGTCGTCGGAGCCCTCGTTGATGTCGGCGAACAGCGGGGTGGAGAAGTAGCGTTCACCGGTGTCGGGCAGCATCGCCAGGATCACGCTGCCGGGTTCGGCGCGCGCGGCGATGTCCAGCGCACTGGCCACCGTGGCGCCGGCAGAGATGCCGACGAAGATGCCTTCCTCGGCCGCCAGGCGGCGCGCGGTCTCGATCGCCCGGGCATCGTCGATGCTCAGCAGTTCGTCATAGACACCGCGGTTGAGCACCTCGGGCACGAAGTCCGGGGTCCAGCCCTGGATCTTGTGCGGCTTCCACTCGTCGCCCTTGAGCAGGGCCGCGCCCTGCGGCTCGGTGGCGATGATGCGGGTGTCCGGGCGGGCCACCTTGAGCACTTCACCCACGCCGGTCAGCGTGCCGCCCGTGCCCCAGCCGGTGACGAAGTAGTCCAGCCGCCTGCCGGCGAAGTCACGCAGGATCTCCGGCGCGGTGGTGTTGCGGTGGTAGGCCGGGTTGGCCGGATTGGCGAACTGGCTGGCCAGGAACCAGCCGTGTTCCTCGGCCAGTTCCTTGGCGCGGCGGACCATGCCCGAGCCGCGCTCGGCGGCCGGGGTCAGGATCACCTTGGCGCCGTAGGCACGCATCAGCTTGCGGCGTTCAATCGAGAAGGTTTCCACCATCGTCGCCACGAACTTGTAGCCGCGCGCGGCGGCCACCATCGCCAGGGCCACGCCGGTGTTGCCCGAGGTTGCCTCGACGATGGTGTCGCCGGGCTTGAGCAGGCCGCGTGCCTCGGCATCCAGCACGATCGCCAGCGCCAGCCGGTCCTTGACCGAGCCGCCTGGATTGAACGCCTCGACCTTGGCATACAGGGTCACGTGGTCGGGGGCCAGGCGGTGCAGGCGCACCACCGGGGTGTTGCCGATGGTGTCCAGAATGGAGTTGTACAGCGTCATGGGATGCTCCAGAGCGGTTCGGTGCCGCCCGGTAGCCGTGCGGCGGGGGAGTCGGGCGCCGGATCGCGGTGGCGCCGGCCCGGCGCGGCCGCTGGGGCGTCGCCGGGTGTACCGGCAGACCGTAGCGCCGGCATATGACACCGGGAAATGACCTGATACCCTTCTTAAACAACGTTTGGTTATAAGCTGGTGACGGCAATTGCCCTACAGTCGGATTGCCTCCTTCCCGCCAGTGGCACCGCACGCCCATGACGCTCACCCAACTCCGTTACCTGGTGGCCATCGCCGACGCCGAGCTGAACATCACGCTGGCGGCCTCGCGCGTGCACGCCACCCAGCCCGGCCTGTCCAAGCAGCTCAAACAGCTGGAGGACGAGCTTGGCTTCCTGCTCTTCGTGCGCAAGGGCCGCAGCCTGGAAGCGGTGACTCCGGCCGGCGTGGAAGTGATCGGCCGCGCCCGGGCGGTGCTGTCTGAAGCCAACAACATCCGCACCTATGCGGCCAACCAGCGCCGCGAGAGCCAGGGCCAGCTGATCCTCACCACCACCCACACCCAGGCGCGCTTTGTGCTGCCGCCGGCGGTGGCGCGGATCAAACAGGCCTATCCGCAGGTCAGCGTGCACCTGCAGCAGGCCGCCGAAAGCGATGCGCTGGACCTGCTCAGCCAGGGTGACGCGGACATCGCGATCATTTCCACGGCCGGCGCCGAGCCCAGTGCCGGCATCGCCATTCCGCTGTACCGCTGGCGCCGGCTGGTGCTGGTGCCGCGCGGGCACGCGCTCGACCGTCCGGGCGCCGCGCCGGACCTGCAGGCGCTCGCCTCCCATCCGCTGATCAGCTACGAGTCCTCCACCCGGGGCAGCTCGTCCCTGCAGCGGGCGTTCGCCAGTGCCGGGTTGAGCCCGGACATCGCCCTGACCGCGCTCGACGCGGATCTGATCAAGACCTATGTGCGCACCGGCCTGGGCGTGGGCCTGCTGGCGGAAATGGCGGTCAATGCCAGCGATGAGGATCTGCGCGCCTGGCCGGCCCCGGCGCCGATCGACGAGTGCATCGCCTGGGCCGTGCTGCCCCGCGACCGCGTGCTGCGCGACTACGCGCTGGAGCTGGTGCACGTGCTCGCCCCGCAGATCGACACCCGCGACCTGCGCCGCGTGATCGACGGCAACCAGGAGGCCAACTGGCCGCTGCCCCCCACCTGGGAATCGCTGACCCAGACCATCACCGTGTGATCGGTGGGTGCCTGCGACGGTTCGTCGCACGGCCAACCCTGGAGCGCGGTCTACACTGATGCGGTGAACCGTCGTCGCCGCCCGTACGCCTTCTTTCTGCAGCTCGCCTTCGTGGCGACCCTGCTGATGGCGCTGGCGCCGCTGGTCAGCCGCTGGCAGCAGGCCCATGCCGATGCGCCGGTGATGGCGATGCCGATGGGCATGGCGCATCCGATGCCGGCCGCTGCCATCACCGCCGCCGACCCCCATGCCGGCCACGCGATGGCTGGTCACGCGATGGCCGGCCACGACATGGCCGCCCACGCCCTGCACGGCGATGCCCCTGCCACGCCGGTTGCGCCGCTGCTGGGCGAACACGCCGGGCATGGCGAGGCGTGCGAGTACTGCATGATGGCCTCGCGGCTGATGCCGTGGCTGGCCGTGCTGGTGCTGCTGCTGCCGGCGCTGCCGGTCATCGCGCCGCGCGTCCTGCGTGCGGTCGCCGCCCCGCGGAGCCTGCGCTGGCCCGCGCATGCGGCTCGCGGCCCGCCGTTGAACGCCTGAGATCCGTCCTCTCTCTTCCTGCTGCGTGACGCCGTGATGGCGCCGCGCGCCTGTGCGTTTTCCGGAGTTCCACCATGACCGTTTCTTCCCGCAGCGCGGGCGCATCGACGCGCCTGTCTGTTTCCCTCTCCCTTGCGCTGGCCGCACTGCCGCTGCACGCCGCCGAGCGCGATACCGCCCGTACCTTGGACACCCTGGTGGTCACCGCCAGTGCGCCGTCCTCGCCGCTGCACTGGGTCACCGACCCGCGGCTGCCGCGCCAGCCGGTGCCGGCCAGCGACGGTGCCGACTACCTCAAGACCGTTCCCGGCTTCTCGGCGATCCGCAACGGCGGCACCAACGGCGACCCGGTGCTGCGCGGCATGTTCGGTTCGCGCCTGAACATCGTCAGCAACGAGGGCAACCTGATCGGCGCCTGCCCATCGCGGATGGACAATCCGCTGTCCTACATCGCGCCGGAAACCTTCGACCGGCTGACCATCATCAAGGGCCCGCAGAGCGTGCGCTGGGGCGCGGGTGCCTCGGCGGGCACGGTGCGCTTCGAGCGCGATACGCCGCGCTTCGATACGCCGGGCATCGATGTCGATGCCAGCGCGCTGGTCGGCTCGCGCAACCGCAATGACCAGGTCCTCGACCTGACTGCCGGTGCCAGCGCGGGCTATGTGCGGGTCAACGGCAACCGTTCCGAAGCGGACGACTACAAGGACGGCAACGGCAACCTGGTGCCGTCGAAGTGGCGCAAGTGGAACAGCGACGTCGCCGTCGGCTGGACGCCCGATGCCGACACCGTGCTGGAACTCTCCGCCGGTACCGGCGATGCCATCGCGCGGTACGCCGGGCGCGGCATGGACGGTGCGGCGTTCAAGCGCACCAGCTACGCGGCCCGTTTCGAGAAGGACAACCTGCCCGGCGCGTGGGACAAGCTGCTGGCCAACGTCTACTACAACGATGCCGACCACGTGATGGACAACTACACGCTGCGCACGCCGAACCCGGACAGCAGCATGCCGATGCCGATGGGGTCCAACGTGGACCGGCGCACCACCGGCGGTCGCATCGCCTCGGAATGGCGCTGGCAGGACATCGCCATCGTGGCCGGTATCGATGCGCAGGACAGCCGCCACCGCAGCCGCAACGCAATGGGCCGCAACACCTATCGGCTGCAACCCTGGCGCACCGACGCACGCTTCGACACGCGCGGCGCGTTCACCGAGATCACCCTCGGCGAAGGCACGGCGCAGCGCTGGCTCGGCGGCCTGCGCATCGACCGCGCCGAGGTCACCGACAAACGCGCCACCACCGGCATGATGGGCATGCCCAATCCGACCGCCGGGCAGACCCGTCGCGAGGACCTGGGCAGCGGTTTCCTGCGCGTCGAGCGCGACATCGCCCCGGCGCTGACCTGGTACGCCGGCATCGGCCACAGCGAGCGCATGCCGGACTACTGGGAACTGTTCTCGCCGGACATGGGGCCGATGGGCGCGCCCAACGCCTTCGCCGGCATCCAGCCGGAGAAGACCACCCAGCTTGATCTCGGCCTGCAGTACCGCAGCGACCGGCTGGATGCGTGGGTGTCGGCCTATGCGGGCCGGTTGCAGGACTACATCCTGTTCGCCTATCACGAAGGCGGCATGATGGGCAGCATGGCCCAGGCCGGCAACATCGACGCGCGCATCGCCGGCGCCGAAGCCGGTGCCGATGTGCGGTTGGGTGAGCGCTGGAAGCTCGGCGGCACACTGGCCTACGCCTGGGGCGAGAACCGCAGCAATGGCGGTGCGCTGCCGCAGATGCCGCCACTGGAAGCCCGCCTCAGCGCCAACTGGGAAGGCGAGCGCTGGAGCGTCGGCGCGCTGGGCCGGGCGGTGACCCGCCAGCACCGCGTGGCGGTCGGGCAGGGCAACGTGGTCGCCCGCGACCTGGGGCCCAGCGCCGGTTTCGCCACGCTGGCGCTCAACGCCAGCTACCGGATCAGCGATGCACTGCGGCTCAGCGCCGGGGTCGACAACCTGTTCGACCGCGCCTACAGCGAACACCTGAACCTGGCCGGCAGCGCCGACTTCGGCTTCCCGGCCGATCCGGTCCGTATCAATGAACCGGGCCGCACGGCCTGGATGAAGGTGAACTACCGCTATTGAGTGCGTGAAGGGGGGGGGGGCGGTTACCGCCCCCCGTTCCATCCGGTCCGGCGACGCACGCCGACACGCGCCGACACATGCCGTTACACGTGCGCCAACCCCCAGCACGAAAGGCATTGCGCCCGCCATCGACCGATGTGAAGCCCGTGGTAAACGCTTGGCACATATGTCTTGACACAGCCCGTGGCTACACTTGCCGGTCGTGGAACATCCGGGGTTTTTCTTCATGTTGGGACGCATCACCGCGCGCATCGCCGTTGGCCTCGGGCTGGCCCTTCTGGCCGGCTGTGGCAGCAAAGACGAGGCCGCACGCCGGCAGGCCGACGCCGTGCCGGTTACCGCCCAGGTGGTGCAGTCCTCGGCATGGAGCGACACGCTGCAGGCGCTGGGCACCGCCAAGGCGCGCGAGTCGGTGACGATCACCGCCAAAGTCAGCGAAATCATCGAAACGGTGCACTTCGAGAGCGGGCAGCAGGTCAATGCCGGCGCGCCGCTGGTGACCCTGCGCGGCCAGGCCCAGGAAGCGGCGCTGCTGCAGGCGCAGGCGACCTTCGCCGAAGCCGACCAGCTGTACAGGCGCCAGCGCGAACTGGCTGCCCAGCAACTGGTGGCCAGCGCGACGCTGGATACCCAGCGCGCCATCCGCGATGCCGCCGAGGCACGCGTGCGTGAAATGCAGTCGGACATCGGCGACCGCCGGGTGCGTGCGCCCTTCGCCGGCGTGCTCGGCATCCGCCAGGTCAGCGCCGGCTCGCTGGTGACGCCGTCCACCACCATCGCAACGCTGGATGACATCGAGCGGATGCACGTGGACTTCCAGGTGCCGGAGGCCGAACTGGCCTCGCTGACCACCGGCGACAAGGTCAGCGCCACCAGCGTGGCCTACCCAGGCCGCACCTTCGAGGGCGAGGTGGCCACCATCGACACCCGTGTCGATCCGGGCACCCGCGCGGTCACCGTGCGCGCGGACTTCATCAACGCCGACCATGCGCTGCGCCCCGGCATGCTGCTGGACGTGCGCATGTTCCGCCCGGAACGCCAGGCCCTGGTGATTCCGGAGATCGCCGTGGTCCAGGTCGGCCGCGACTCCTTCGTGTACCGGGTCAAGGCCGACCAGAGCGTGGAGCGCACCGACGTGACCACCGGCGCCCGCCGCGCCGGCGTGGTCGAGATCCGCAGCGGCATCCAGGCCGGCGACCGCATCGTGGTGGACGGCACCGGCAAGCTGCGCCCCGGCCTGAAGGTGCAGGCGCATGACGCCGCGCCGGCCACCGCGCCCGCCCCGGTGGCGGCGCCGGCACCGGCACCGGTACCGGCCGCGCAGACGGGCACCGGCGGATGAAACTCTCCGACGTCTCCATCCAGCGCCCGGTATTTGCCGTGGTGATGAGCCTGCTGCTCGTCGTGCTGGGCATCATGTCGTTCACCCGCCTGACCCTGCGCGAGCTGCCGGCCATCGACCCGCCGATCGTGTCGGTGTCGGTGGACTACACCGGCGCCTCGGCGGCGGTGATCGAAAGCCGCATCACCCAGGTGCTTGAAGATGCGCTGGCCGGCATCGAGGGCATCGACACCATCAACGCGCGCAGTTCCAACGGCCGCGCGCAGGTGAGCATCGAGTTCACCTCCAACCGCGATATCGAAGCGGCCGCCAACGACGTCCGCGACGCGGTCAGCCGGGTCGCCGACCGCATGCCCGAAGAGGCGCGGCCACCGGAGATCGCCAAGGTCGAAAGCGACGCCGACCCCATCATCTGGCTCAACATGAGCTCGACCACGATGGACACGCTGGAACTGAGCGACTATGCCGACCGCTACGTGGTCGACCGCTTCTCCAGCCTGGACGGCGTGGCGCAGGTGCGTATCGGCGGCCGCCAGCGCTATGCGATGCGGATCTGGCTGGACCGCGACCAGCTCGCCGCGCGCGGCCTGACCGTGGGCGATGTCGAAACCGCGCTGCGCAACGAGAACGTGGAGCTGCCGGCCGGCCGCATCGAATCGGCCGACCGCGATTTCACCCTGCGCGTGGAGCGCAACTACGTCAAACCCGACGACTTCGCCGGCATTCCGCTGGGCAAGGGCGCCGACGGTTACGTGGTGCGCATGGGCGATGTGGCCAAGATCGAGCTGGCCTCGTCCGAACGCCGCGCCTATTACCGCAGCAACGGCGAACCCAACATCGGCCTGGGCATCGTCAAGACCTCCACCGCCAATGCGCTAGACGTGGCCCGCGAGGCCCGCGAGGAGGCCGAGCGCATCGGCAGCTCGCTGCCGCAGGGCACGCGGATCTTCGTCGCCTTCGACAACACCACCTTCATCGAAGCGGCGGTGGACCGCGTGTACGCCACGCTGGTGGAGGCGATGCTGCTGGTGCTGGCGGTGATCTGGCTGTTCCTCGGCAGCTTCCGCGCGGCACTGATTCCGGCCGTGACGGTGCCGGTGTGCCTGGTGGCCGCCTTCATCGCGCTGTACGCCTTCGGCTTCTCGATCAACCTGCTGACCCTGCTGGCGCTGGTGCTGTGTATCGGCCTGGTGGTGGACGACGCCATCGTGGTGGTGGAGAACGTACAACGCCGCATCGACCTCGGCGAACCGCCCCTGGTCGCCTCCAAACGCGGTACCGCGCAGGTCGCCTTCGCGGTGATCGCCACCACCGCGGTGCTGGTGGCGGTGTTCCTGCCGGTCGGGTTCCTGGAAGGCAACACCGGCCGCCTGTTCCGCGAGCTTGCCGTGGCGCTGGCAGCGGCGGTGGCGTTGTCCGCGTTCGTGTCGCTGACCCTGACCCCGATGATGGCCTCCAAGCTGCTCAAACCGCACACCGGGCAGGCGCCGCGCGGCCTGCACGGGGTGATCAACCGCAACCTGGATCGCGTCTCGGCCGCCTATGGCCGGGTGCTCGACGCCCATGTCGGGCGCACCTGGATCTACATCGTGGTGATGGTGCTGTCGCTGCTGGCCAGCGCCGCGCTGCTGAAACTGCTGCCGTCCGAACTGGCGCCGGCCGAAGACCGCGGGTCGTTCCAGATCATGATCGACGGCCCGGAAGGCGCCGGTTTCGACTACACGGTCGGGCAGGTCCAGCAGGTGGAGAAGATCGTGTCCGGCTTCGTTGGCGAGGACAAGCCGATCGTGCGCGCCAACCCGCGCGTGCCCGGTGGCTTCGGCGCCAGCGAGGAAATGCATACCGGCCGCATCAGCGTGTTCCTGCAGCCGTGGCGCCAGCGCGATGTGTCCACCCCGGATGTGGCGGCCGATCTGCAGACCCACCTCAACGACCTGCGTGGCGTGCGCGTGCGCACCCAGGTAGGCGGCGGCCTGGTGCGCAGCCAGGGCCAGCCGTTCCAGATCGTTCTCGGCGGCCCCGAGTACGCCGAGATCGCCCAGTGGCGCGACCGCATGCTGCTGCGCATGGCCGACAACCCCGGTCTGGTCGGCGCCGATTCGGACTACAAGGAAACCCGCCCGCAGATGCGGGTCAACATCAACCGCCAGCGTGCGGCCGACCTGGGCGTGTCGGTCACCGCGATCGGCGGCGCGCTGGAAACCATGATGGGCTCGCGCCGCGTCACCACCTTTGTC
Organism: Stenotrophomonas sp. GZD-301; assembly: GCF_049310345.1. Classification (NCBI taxonomy): domain Bacteria; kingdom Pseudomonadati; phylum Pseudomonadota; class Gammaproteobacteria; order Lysobacterales; family Lysobacteraceae; genus Stenotrophomonas; species Stenotrophomonas sp. GZD-301. The sequence continues at coordinate 86,887 of NZ_JBMOWY010000002.1, forward strand.
GACAACGGCGAAGAGTACGACGTGCTGGTCCAGGCCGGCCGCGACGGCCGTGCCTCGCCGGACGACCTGGCCGCGATCCGGGTGCGGGCCGCCAACGGTGAACTGATCCCGCTGTCCAACCTGGTCACGCTCAGCGAAGTGGCCGAGGCCGGCAACCTCAACCGCTTCAACCGGCTGCGCTCGATCACCATCAGCGCCGGCCTGGCGCCGGGCTATCCGCTGGGCGAGGCGATCGCCTGGGCCCAGCAGACCGCGCGCGAGGAACTGCCGCAGCACGCGCAGATCGACTGGAAGGGCGAGTCGCGCGAGTACCAGAACGCCGGCAGCGCCGTGCTGCTGACCTTCGCGATGGCGCTGCTGGTGGTGTACCTGGTGCTGGCCGCGCAGTTCGAGAGCTTCATCCATCCGCTGGTGATCATGCTGACCGTACCGCTGGGCGTGCTCGGCGCGCTGCTGGGCCTGTACGTCAGCGGGGGCACGATCAACCTGTTCAGCCAGATCGGCATCGTGATGCTGGTCGGGCTGGCCGCCAAGAACGGCATCCTGATCGTGGAGTTCGCCAACCAGCTGCGCGACGAGGGCCGCAACGTGCACCAGGCCATCGTCGAATCGGCGATGGTGCGCCTGCGCCCGATCCTGATGACCTCGATCGCCACTGTGGTCGGTGCGGTGCCGCTGGTGGTGGCCGGCGGCCCCGGTTCGGCCAGCCGCGGCACCATCGGCATCGTGGTGATCTTCGGCGTCACCGTCTCCACCTTCCTGTCCCTGTTCGTGGTGCCGGCGTTCTACTCGCTGCTCGCCCCGTACACGCGTTCGCCCGAGGCGGTGGCGCGCGAGCTGGCCAGGCAGGAGGCGGACACCCCGTCCGTGGGCGGGCACGCCTGAGGCATCGGCGCGGCCTGCGGGCCGCGCCCACCGCCCATTCATCGAAATTGCCACTACGCAGGCCGGCGCGGATCGTGGAGAATCAACCCGGTCCTCCCAGCCGACGGGGACGTTCCTTTTTTCCGCCGACTGGAGAGAGCGCGTGGAAGCAGCTGTACATTTCATCAATGGCATCATCTGGAGCAAGGCACTGATCTTCGTGTGCCTGGCCGCGGGCCTGTACTTCAGTGTCCGTACCCGGTTCATGCAGATCCGCGGGTTCTTCGAGATGTGCCGCCTGACGGTGCAGGGCGAGAAGTCCGACGCGGGCGTATCCTCATTCCAGGCGCTGGCCATGTCGATGGCCGGCCGCATGGGCATCGGCAACATCGCCGGCGTCGCCACCGCGATCGCCTTCGGCGGCCCGGGCGCGATCTTCTGGATGTGGGTGATGGGCTTCCTCGGCGCATCCACCTCCTACGTCGAGTGCACCCTGGCCCAGATCTACAAGACCAAGGATGCCGAAGGCCGCTACCGCGGCGGTCCGGCCTACTACATCGAAAAGGCGATGGGCCTGAAGTGGTACGCACTGGCCTTCGCCGGCGCCACGATCATCGCCGCCGGCTTCCTGATGCCGGGCGTGCAGGCCAATGCCATCGCCGACAGCATCATCAACGCCTGCCGAGGCGGGGCGCTGTGCGGGCCGCTGGATGGCCAGGTGATGGGCATGGAATCGGTGCAGGCGCTGAAGCTGGGCATCGGCGTCGTGGTGGCGCTGCTGCTGGGCGTGGTGATCTTCGGCGGCGTCAAGCGCATCGCCAACTTCGCCGAAGTGGTGGTGCCGTTCATGGCGGCCGGCTTCATCCTGATGGCCATCGTCATCATGATCATCAACCACGACCGCGTGCCGGAAATGTTCGGCATCATCTTCGACAGTGCCTTCGGCACCCATGCCGCCTTCGGCGCGATGATGGGCCTGGCGGTGGAGTGGGGCATCAAGCGCGGCATCTATGCCAACGAGGCCGGCCAGGGTTCCGGGCCGCATGCCGCCGCCGCGTCGGAGGTCTCGCACCCGGCCAAGCAGGGCTACGTGCAGGCGTTCGCGATCTACTTCGACACCATGATGGTGTGCACGGCCACCGCGTTCCTGATCCTGGCCAGCGGCACCTACAACGTGTATTCGCCGGTGGCCGGTGCCGCGCCGATCTTCCAGGGCCTGGCCGGTATCCCGGAAGGTGCCGGGTATGCGCAGGCAGGCGTGGAAGCGGTGCTGCCGGGGTGGGGGGCGTCGTTCGTGTCGGTGGCGATCTTCTTCTTCGCCTTCACCACGATCATGGCCTATTACTACATGGCCGAGACCAACCTCAGCTACATCAACCACAACCGCAAGCGCCCGGCCACCGTGCTGCTGCTGCGCCTGGGCATCATCGGCATGGTGGTGTTCGGTGCGTTCCACAACGCCACGCTGGCCTGGGCGCTGGGCGACATCGGCGTGGGCCTGATGGCCTGGTTGAACATCATCGCCATCCTGATCGTGCAGCGGCCGGCCATGCTGGCGCTGCGCGACTACGAACGACAGAAGAAGCTGGGCCTCGACCCGATCTTCGACCCCGATGCCCTGGGCATCAAGAACGCCGAATTCTGGCGTCAACGCAAGCTGGAGCAGTCCCGTAGTGAATGATCCCTGGAAGAATGCCCGCCGCCCGTCGGCGCGACCGCCGCGGGCCACCCCGCTGCCGCCGCGCGATCAGGGCGGCAGCCCGCCGCCGCCGGGCCGTGGCAACGACGAACTGCGTCTGTATGGCTGGAATGCCGTGCAGGCGTTGTTCGAGCGTCGCCCGCAGGCGCTGCGCAAGCTGTACCTGGCCGAGGCGCTGATCCCGCGCCTGCAGCCGATGCTGAAGTGGTGCGTGGCCAACCGCGTCGGCTATCGGGTCGTGGAAGAGGGCGATCTGAACAAGCTCGCCGCGACCACCCACCACGAGGGCGTCGTCGCCGATGTGGTGCGTGCGCCGATGCTGGCCTTGTCCGAGTGGCTCGACACGCTGCCGGCCACGGGCCCGGTGCTGGCGCTGTGGCTCGACGGTGTGGGCAACCCGCACAACTTCGGCGCGATCCTGCGCTCGGCCGCGCACTTCGGCGTGTCCGGCCTGTTGTTGCCGCCGGGCGCGACGCTGGCGCTATCCGGTGCCGCCGCACGCGTGGCCGAGGGCGGTGCCGAAGCGGTACCGCTGGTACGCCTGCCGGAACTGCCGCAGGCGATGACGCAGCTGCGTGGCGCCGGCTTCGGGCTGGCGGCGACGCTGGTGGACGGCGGCGACAACCTGTTCGCGGCCGCGCTGCCCGAGCGCCTGGTGTATGTCATGGGTGCCGAAGGCGAGGGCATGGACCGCGACCTTGCGCAGGACTGCGATCTGCAGGTTTCCATTCCTGGCAGTGGCGCGGTGGAAAGCCTCAACGTGGCGTCGGCCACGGCGGTGCTGCTGTCGCATTGGTACGGCCGCAAGGGGTGATCGCGGCAGCTGCTTTACGGGTAGCGCGCATGGCGCGCCGCCTCATGTTGTGATCGGTTCCACCGAACTGGCTGTGACTACATTCGATTCGGACTTTTCGCATGGTGAAGTGGAATCCATTCCACGCACAGTGTGACGGCGGTGCTGCGTTGCGTAGGTGAGGAGAGACACCCACGCAGCGCGGCGGTCCGCTTGTCCGGACGTACGTAAGACTGCGGCATTCACCGCGTGGGGTGTGATGCAATCCCGGTAACCCGGTCGCTCTGCGGCCGGGTTTTTTTTTGTTCTTTCTCCCGACAGGCCGTCTCTCCCGCGATCACGCACGGGAATGGATTTCCGCTTCGCCATACGCAGAACAAAGCTCCGCTGCGCATCATCCGAAAGGGTGTCAAACGACCTGCGTGCGGCGCCGCACAGAACGGCAAAAACAAGGTTCCTGGACGTTGTTGTCGCACGCCCGGATGTGCAGATTGGCGCGGCGTCGTCGTCTCACGCCGCGTCCTTGCCAGACCTACGGGAGTTGTCGCATGAACCTGTCCGTGTTGCCCTTGTGCCCCGCCGCCACTGCAGTGGTGGCCGCGTTCGCCTTCGCCGTTCCATCCGCCGCCACTGCGCAGACGCGCAGCCTCGACGGCGTCAATTTCACCGGTCCCCTCGTCACCGCCAACCCCGCCGGCCTCCCGCGCGGCCATTGGTATATCGAACCCTACCTCGTGCGCATCGACAGCAGCGCGCACTACGACAGCCGCGGCGCACGCCGCAGCCGCCCGGGCAGCGGTGCCTGGCTTACCGTGGTCCCCATTGCCTATGGCATGGGCGAACGCGTTACCGCCCAGGTAAACCTCAGCGCCGCGCGTGCCGAGGCGGACGGTGCACGCAGTGGCGCGATGCGCGCGGGCGACACCACCGCCCGCCTGCAATACCTCCTGCAGGCCCCCAGTGCCGACGGCAGTCGCCCCGCCATTTCCATCGCGCTGATGCAACGCTTTGCCACCGGCAGCTATGACCGCGTCGTCGGCAACCCGCTCGACGCCCAGGGCGACGGCGTGCAGCGCACCACATTCGCGCTCGGTATGCAGCAGGTGCTGTGGCTGCCCAACGACCGCCCGCTGCGGTGGCGCGGCCAGCTCAGTGCCAGCCCTGCACCGGCGCGTGTCGCCGTGCACGACAGCAGCGTGTACGGGACCGATCCCGGCTTCCGCGGCAGCATCGCACGCGGTTCGCTGGTCGGGGTTTCGCTGGGTGCCGAGTACAGCATCAACCCACGCTGGGTTGCCGCCCTGGACGTTACCGCCAGCCGCGAAACCGCTCAGCGCATCACCGGCTATGCCCCCGGGGCCGACGGCCTGCGCCTGATCGACCAGCATCGGCCCGCCAGCCGCAGTTTCAGCCTGGCCCCTGCGGTCGAATACCACTTCAGCCCGTCCGTCGGTGTCATTGCCGGTGTGGAGTTCAGCGTGGGCGGCCGCAACAGCGGTGCGTTCGTCAGCCCGCAGGTCGCCCTCGGGATGTTCTTCTGATGCGCGCTCCGTTGCGCCGCCGGCGCACGCCGTCGCCCCTCATCCCGTCGGGAGTCGCCCATGAACATTGAAAACGCCGTCGCCTGGTTGCTGGGCGTGGTCTGGAGCCCGGTACTGGTCGGCCTGTGCCTGCTCGCCGGGCTGTACTTCAGCATCCGCACGCGCTTCATCCAACTGCGCGCCCTGCCGGACATGGTGCGGCTGCTGTTCAATTCGTCCAGTTCCGCCGCCGGTGTGTCCTCGTTCCAGGCGCTCAGCCTGTCGCTGTCCAGCCGCGTCGGTGTGGGCAACATCGCCGGCGTTGCCCTGGCCATCGGCTACGGCGGCCCCGGCGCCGTGTTCTGGATGTGGTGCGTGGCGTTCCTGGGCGCGGCCAGTGCGTTCATGGAATCCACCCTGGCGCAGATCTACAAGGAGCGTGATGCCAACGGCCAGTATCGCGGTGGCCCGGCGTATTACATCGAGAAGGCGCTCGGTCAACGCTGGTATGCCGTGCTGTTTGCGTGGAGCGCCGTGATCGGCTGCGGTCTGCTGCTGCCGGGAACCCAGTCCAACGCCATCGCCAGTGCGCTCGATGGCGCCTGGGGCGTACCGGCGGTCTACTCGGCGCTGGGCATGGTGACCGCCACCGGTCTGGTCATCTTCGGTGGCGTACGCCGCATCGCGCGGGTGACCCAGGTGGTGGTGCCGTTCATGGCGGTGGGCTACCTGCTGGTGGCCGCAGTGGTGATGGGCGTTCACTACGAAACCCTGCCCGGCATGTTCCGGCTGATCGTCGACAGCGCCTTCGGCACCGATGCCGCGTTCGGCGCGATGCTCGGCACGGCCATCCAGTGGGGGGTGCGGCGCGGGGTGATGTCCAACGAAGCCGGGATGGGCACCGGCGCGCATCCGGCCGCTGCGGCCGAGGTCTCCCATCCGGTCAAACAGGGGCTGGTGCAGGCGTTCTCGGTCTACATCGACACGATGGTGGTGTGCAGCGCCACCGCGTTCCTGATCCTGGCCGCGGGGGCGTACAACGTGTATGAGCCCGGCGCAGGCGGTGCCCTGCTGGTGGCGCACGTGCCCGGGCTGGAGGCCGGGCCGCATTACGTGCAGCGGGCCGTCGAATCGACCCTGCCCGGTTTCGGCGCCGGGTTCATTGCCCTGGCGATCCTGCCGTTCGCCTTCAGCACCATCCTGGCGCTGTACTACAACGCCGAAACCAACGTGGTGTTCCTTCGGCACAACCGCGCCTGCCCGTGGACGATCCGGCTGTTCCGGCTGGCATTCCTGGGCGTGGCCTCCTGGTCGGCGATCAACAGCGCCACGGTCGCGTGGTCACTGGGCGATATCGGCGTGGGGCTGATGTCGTGGTTCAACATCATCGCGCTGCTGTTGCTGCAGAAGCCGGCGCTGGCGGCGCTGCGCGACTACGAGAAGAGCCGGCGCGCGGGCCTGGACCCGGTCTTCGATCCGTGTGCAGCCGGTGTTGTCCGCGCAGAGCTCTGGGACGACATCGCTGCCACCCATCGCAGCGAGCGCAAGGACGGGTGAGCAGGGCATGGACCACGGCGGGGTGCCGTGGTCCATGCGCGGCCTCATTCGTTCGGCGGCGTGGTCGCCTTGGCTTCGCTGCCGAAGCTGCCATCGGCCTCGGCGGCCAGGTAGGCAAAGACGGTGTAGGCGGCCACGTTCTGCGCCAGCGCGGCCGGGTCGATCTTGTCCAGCGTGTCGTCGGCGGTGTGGTGCAGGTGGAAGTAGTCGCTGCCGTCCTGCGCCAGCCACGCCCATGCACCGCCCTTGGCGGCCAGCGGGCCCACGTCCGGGCCCGGCCCGCCCTTGTCCGGCGCGTACTCGATGCCCAGCGGCTTGAGTACTTCGGCGATCTGGCGGGTCGCCTCGCGCGAGTCGGCCGGGTTCGGTGAGCCGGTATTGAACGCGTAGATGCGGCCGGCACCGAAATCGCTTTCGGCGGCGAGCTGGTGCCGGACCACGTCCTTGGCGTGCGCCTCGGCATACGCCTTGCCGCCGTACAGGCCCTGTTCCTCGTTGGCGAAGGCCACCACGCGGATGGTCCGCTTCGGCGCCTGCTTGAGCTGGCCGATCAGGTGGCCGGCAGCCATCGTGATGCCCACACCGGCGCCATCATCAACCGCGCCGGTGCCCAGGTCCCAGGAATCGAGGTGGCCACCGATCACCACCACTTCCTTGGGCAGGCTGCGCCCGGTGATCTCGCCGATCACGTTGTACGAGGTGGCCTTGCCATCCCAGCCACAGTCCAGGCTGACCTTGAGCGTGGTCGGGCCGAGCGCGAGCAGGCGCGCCAGCTGGTTGGCATCGGGCACCGACAGGGCGGCCGCCGGCACCGGGGTCAGGCCGTCGTCGAAGCGGGTGATGCCGGTATGCGGCACGCGGTGCGAATCGGTGCCGGCCGAGCGCATCACAAAGCCGATCGCGCCCTTGCGGATCGCCTCGGAGGGGCCCTTGCTGCGCACCGCGCCGCCGTTGCCGTAGTCGCGGCCATCGCGGTAGGCCGTCATCTGGTAGTCGACGAAGGCGATCTTGCCGGTCAGCGAGCCGGCCGGCGCCGCCTGCAGGGCGGCCAGATCGGCGAAGCGCACCACCTCGGCTTCGACCGTGCCGCCCGGGCTGCCGCCCAGTGCGGTGATGGTCAGCGGCTGGGCATGCTTGCCGGTCACTTCGGCGTGCTCGCTGCGGCGCTCCCACTTGGGGAAGGTGACCGGCTCGGTCCACACCTTGTCAAAGCCCAGCGCCTTGAACTTGGCCACCGCCCAGGCCACCGCGCGTGCGTCGGCTTCGCCGCCGGCGATGCGCGGCCCGATCTCGGTGGTGAGCGACTCCACGACCTTCCAGCCGGTGTCGTCCTTCAGCGCCTGCTCGCGCAGCTGCGCCGCCGTGGCCAGCGAGGCGGGCGGCAGCGTCGTCGGCGCGGCGAAGGCGGGCCCTGCCAGCAGGGCAAGGGTGGATGCGATGGCAAGGACGCGGCGACGCATGGACGAACTCCGGAAACGGGGCGGAAGCGTCCGAGCTTAGCAGCCTGCCGGCCGCGCACATGGGCGGGAGGTCATGGTCCGGCGGACGCTGTTTTCCATACGCGAAAACCCCGCCGGGGCGGGGTTTCGAAGGCAGGTACCGACCGTTGGTCGGTACGCCCCTGGACCGTGGTAGGTACCGACCGTTGGTCGGTACGCCCCTGGATCGCGGTAGGTACCGACCGTTGGTCGGTACGCGCCTGGACCGTGGTAGGTACCGACCGTTGGTCGGTACGCCGGTCAGCGCTTCAGGTTGTCGCGGATCTCGCGCAGCAGCAGCACTTCTTCAGCCGGCGCGGCCGGAGCGGCTTCCTTCTTGCGGGCCAGGCGGTTGATCACCTTCACCACCAGGAAGATCGCAAAGGCCACGATTACGAACTGCACCAGCGTGTTGAGGAAATCGCCGTAGCCGATGACCACCGCCGGAATCTCTTTGCCGTCCGCGCCCAGTCGTGCCGGGGCCAACGTCCAGGCCAGCTGCGAGAAATCCACCCGGCCGATCAGCCAGCCCAGCGGCGGCATGATGATCTTGTCCACCAGCGCGGTGACGATCTTGCCGAACGCGGCACCGATGACGACACCGACCGCCAGGTCGATGACGTTGCCACGCATGGCAAATTCCTTGAACTCAGTAATCATTCCCATCGGGTTCTCCTGTCGCGGGGGGATCAAAGGACGCCGCAGCGTAACGCAGCGGTTGTCATCCGGCGATGACGCCGTGGCGCTCGGCCACGTTTTCCAGACGCGCGCTGAAACGATCGCCCGGGTGCAGCGCGGCCACACCGGCAGGCGTGCCCATGAACACCAGATCGCCCGCACGCAGTGCCCACAGCTTGGACAGCTCGTGCAGGATCTCCGGCACGTTCCAGATCATCTGGTCCAGCAGCGATTGCTGGCGCACTTCGCCATTGATTTCCAGCGACAGATTGAGCGCGGCAAGATCGCCCACTTCACCGGCCGGCACCAGTTCGCTCACCGGGGCAGAGTGATCGAAGCCCTTGGCGCTGTCCCAGGGGTGGCCCTTGGCTTTGGCGGCCGCCTGCAGGTCGCGGCGGGTCAGGTCCAGGCCGACGCCATAGCCGAACACCAGCGCCTCGGCCTGGTCCACCGGCAGCACGCCGGCCGGCGCATCGCGGCCGATGGCCACCACCAGTTCCACCTCGTGGTGCAGGTCGCTGGTGGAGGGCGGGTAGGGGATCACATCGTCATGGCCGACCACGATCGCGTCGGCCGGCTTGCTGAAGAACATCGGACGGCCGCGGTCGTCGGCGGCCGGCACGGCCGCCCCCATCTCACGCGCATGGTCGGCGAAATTGCGGCCCACACAGTAGATGCGACGCACCGGGAACGTACCGCCGCCGGCAACCGGAATGCGCGGTGGCACGGGCGTGGGGATTACATCGGTCATGCTCGCGTCCTGTAACGGAAGGTTCGCGGCAGTCTAGAACGTGCGTGCGCGACGTGCCATGCCAAGCGTGGCATGTCGACAGCGTCAGGGCAGGGCTGGCCCGCCGGTGCGGGCCGTGCAGCGGATCAGCGCGACAGCGGCAGGGCCGGCTTGCGCACCACGCGATACTCGCCGTCCATCACCTGCGACGGGGCCGGGCGGGCGCTCTTACGCTGGGCCAGCAGCTTCCACGCCACACCGGCAATGATCATCGCCGCACCCACGAAGACGCCCACGAACACCAATGCGGCCAGGATCGCCAGGCCCAGCAGACCGACCGCAACGCGCACCAACGGGTGGCGCGGCTTGCGCGGCGCAAACAGGGAGCGGAACTGGTTGAACTGGAAGAAGCGGCTGTACATGGCGGTTTTCTTGGCTGAAGTCAGCGAGTGCTGAGTATCTGCGGTGGCCACTGTCATTGAGTGAAAAAGTCGTTAAGCGTAGCGTTCCGGTGTTTCAGATCAATGACTTGGGTTCATGCGGCAGCCAGCGACATGACGACGTGAGACACTGGTGTCCTTCCGCTGTCCCGACCTGCCATGCCCGAACTGCACGCCCCCGACACCGCCCTGATCGCCCTGGATGCCATTGCCGACGCCGGTTTTGCCGAAGTGGAGGCCTGCATCGACGGCGATGCCGAATCGATCGTGCTGTACCGCGACGGCGCGCAGGTGCGCGGCTGGCTGAACATCTGCCCGCACGCCGGCCGCCGGCTGGACTGGGCGCCGGGACAGTTCCTCAAGAGCCGCGATGGGCATCTGGTGTGCGCCGCGCACGGGGCCTCGTTCTCGCTGGACAACGGCGACTGCGTGGCCGGCCCCTGTCGTGGCGATCGCCTGCGCACGGTGCCGCTGCAGGTGCGCGACGGACAGGTGTGGCTGGCCTGATCAGAACATCAGGTTGATCATCACCACCACCACCGCGGTGTAGATCAACGACAGCGGCGCGCCCACCCGCCACAGTTCGCGCGGCGTGTAGTTGGCCGGGCCGGTGATCATCGAAATCACCGGGTTGGAGGCGGTCATCAGGTTGTTGGACGCCGACAACGCCACGATCAGCGCGAATGCGGTGGGGTTGCCGCCGGCGGCCAACGCGAGGTTGACCGCGATCGGCACCATCACGATGGTCGCCCCGACATGGCTGATCACCAGCGAGAACACCGTGGTCAGCAGCGCCAGCGCGATCTCCAGCACCCACACCGGGATGCCGGTGGGCAGGCGGTCGATGGTATGCCCGGCAACCCAGGCGGCCGCGCCACTGCTGTCCATTGCCCAGCCGAGCGGAATCAGCCCGGCCATCATGAACACCGTCTTCCAGTTGATCGAGGCGTAGGCCTCGTCCATGCGCAGCACGCCGGTGAGCAGCATGCCGGCCACGCCGGTCATCAGGGTCAGCGCCACCGGCAGCTTGGAGGTCAGCGCGATGAGGATGGTGATGGCGAAGATCGCCATCGCCATCTTGAACTTGTGCGGACGCTGCTCGCCCTTGGGGTAGTCGGTGACCACCACGAAGTCGCGGCTCTTGGCGGCCTGCGCCAGGTCGGTCCAGATGCTGTGGAACACCAGCATGTCGCCGGCACGCAGCGCGACGTTGCGGACGTCCTCGCGGATCACCTGCTTGTCGCGGTTGATCGCCAGCAGGCTGATGCCGCGCTGCTTGCGCAGGCGCAGGTCCGAGGCGCTCTTGCCGATCACATCCGAGGTGGGCGGCACCACCGCTTCGGAGATGCCGGCACGGCTGGGATTGAACAGATCGCCCAGGTGCTTGAGGCGCGAGGACATGCGCAGGAACTGGTTCTGCGCGAAATCGCTGACCTGCTGGCGGGCGCCCATCACCCCGAGCACGCTGCCGACCCAGATGCGCATCTCCGCTGGGGGTGCCAGGCGGGTGTCGTTGCCCGTCTTCAGGGCCAGCAGCAGCGGGGCGTCGTGCACGTTCTCCGCTTCGCCCAGGGTCATGCCGACCAGCGGGCTTTCGGCGGTGACCACCAGCTCGAACACGTCGCCTTCGATGCCATAGGTCTTGGCGAAGTAGCTGTCCGTGCGCGCCGGGGTCACCCCGTCGTTGGCCAGCGACTCTTCTTCGACCAGCTTGCGGTCGCCGTAATAGCGGAAGTACAGCAGCGAGGCGATCAGCAGCGCCACGCCGATCGGCAGCGGCGCGAACATGCGCAGCGGCTCGATGGTGGCCAGGCCGGAGGGCAGGTTGTTGTTGGCCGAGGCCAGCAGATCGTTGAGCAGGATCAGCGGTGAGTTGCCGACCATCGTCAGCGCGCCGCCCATCACGATCGCCGCGGAGATCGGCAGCAGCAGCCGCTGCAGGGTCAAGCCGGTGCGTGCGGCCAGGCGTGAGGCCACGGGCAGGTACAGCGCCATCACCGAGGGGTTCTGCATGAACGAGGAGTTCAAGCCGGCGATGGCGGTGGTCATCATCAGCAGGCGCTGCTCGACGCCGTGGCCGCGACGCAGCAGCCAGGCGGCCAGCCGGTTCAGCGCCCCGGTGCGGTCCAGGCCCGCGCCGAGGATGGTGGTGGCGATGATGCTCATCACCGCGTTGCCGGAGAAGCCGCCGAAGATCTCCTCCGGCGCGATCAGGCCGGTCACGCCCAGCACCACCAGCACCACCAGCGCCACCACGTCGGCGCGGATGCGCTCGAACAGGAACATCGCCATCGTGAAGCCGACCAGCCCGAGTACGAGCTTCATGTCCGTGGTCAGCGTCAGCGCGGTATCCATGAGGTGGCGCGGTTCCTTGGGCTCGGGTCAGGTACGGTCGTACAGCAGGTCCCACACCCCGTGGCCGAGTTTCTGGCCGCGGGTCTCGAAGTGGGTCTGCGGGCGCCATTCGGGACGGTCGACCTGGCCGCGCGGGCCGGCGCGGTTGCTCAGCCCGGCGGTGGCGTCGAGCACCTCCCACATCTGCTCGGCGTAGTCTTCCCAGTCGGTGGCGCAGTGCAGGCGGCCGCCGACGCGCAGCTTGCGCACCAGCAGCTCGGCGAACGCCGGCTGGATCAGACGGCGCTTGTTGTGGCGCTTCTTGTGCCACGGGTCGGGGAAATAGATGCGCACTTCATCCAGCGCGCCATCGGCGATTTCCTTCTCCAGCACTTCCACCGCATCGTGGTGGTACAGGCGCACGTGGTCGGCGTTGTCGTCGGCCAGCGCATTGAGCAGGCGGCCCACGCCCGGTGCGTGCACTTCCAGGCCGATGTAGTCGCGGCTCGGGTCCTGCTGGGCGGCGAAACGCAGCGCGGCGCCGTTGCCGAAGCCGATCTCCAGCACCTTGCGCGCATCGCGCCCGAAGGTGGCATCGAGGTCGCGGGGCTCGCCGGTGAAGTCCAGCCCGAAGCGCGGCCAGCGGTCGTCAAACGCGCGCTGCTGGGCCGGGGTGAACCGGCCCTGGCGAAGCACGAAGCTGCGCACCTCGCGGCGGCCTTCGGTGACGGTGAAGGGCTTGGGCGGCGCCTTGGCGCCGGCACTGTCAAAGGGATTGGTCATCAGGCGATCAACCCATCCACCGGCGAGGACGCACTCGCATAACGCTTGCGCGGGATGCGCCCGGCCAGGAACGCTTCGCGGCCGGCCTCGACCGCCTTGCGCATCGCGCTGGCCATCAGCACCGGGTTGCGTGCGCCGGCAATGGCGGTGTTCATCAATACGCCGTCGCAGCCCAGTTCCATCGCGATCGCCGCGTCGGAGGCGGTGCCCACGCCGGCATCGACAATGATCGGCACCTTGGCGTTCTCGATGATTTCCAGCAGGTTGTACTTGTTCTGGATGCCCAGCCCCGAGCCGATCGGCGCGGCCAGCGGCATCACCGCAGCGCAGCCGATCTCTTCCAGGCGCTTGGCCAGGAGGGGGTCGTCGGAGGTGTAGACCATGACTTCGAAGCCGTCCTTGACCAGCTGTTCGGCTGCCTTGAGGGTCTGCACCACGTCCGGGTACAGAGTCTTCTGGTCGCCCAGCACTTCAAGCTTGGTCAGGTTGTGGCCGTCCAGCAGCTCGCGCGCCAGGCGGCAGGTGCGCACCGCGTCGTCGGCGGTGTAGCAGCCGGCGGTGTTGGGCAGGATGGTGAAGCGGTCCGGCGGCAGCACGTCGAGCAGGTTCGGCTCGCCCGGGTTCTGCCCGATGTTGGTGCGGCGGATCGCCACGGTCACGATCTGTGCGCCGGCGGCCTCGGTGGCCGCACGGGTTTCGTCCAGATCCTTGAACTTTCCGGTGCCGGTCAGCAGCCGGGATGCATAGGTCTTGCCGGCAATGACCAGCGCGTCGGAGGGGGCATGTGCGTTCATCGCCGAATTATCGCCTATCGCGCGCGACCCTGCTGGGGCGGTGTGCGATGGGGCGGTCGCGCTCAGCCGCCGCCCAGCGCGTGCACGATCTCGACCACGTCGCCGTCCTGCAGCACGTGCCCGGCATGGCGGCTGCGGGTGATGATCTGGCCGTTGACCTCCACCGCCACGCGGCGCTCGATCAGGTTCTCGGTCTGCAGCAGGTCCAGGACGGTGGCAGTGTGCGGAAGCTGGCGGGATTCGCCGTTGAGCTGGATGTTCATGTCGTTATTGTCCCCCAATGATGGGGCAAGTGCGTACCCTTGCCGGCCCTGCGCGCGGTGCTGGGACGCAGGCCCCGGAAGGGTGTGCGGCCGGTGCGCGAGACTTCATGCGGCGGCGCAGCGTGAAGTCGCCGAAGCGCAGTGAAACCATTGTCACCGTGCGCTGGCGTATGCCGCCGGCCTCCCACCTCTCAAGGAGCTTTACATGCTGATCAGCAAGCGACCCCTGCGTTCCCTGATGGCGGTCGCCATCGCCCTGGCCGCCGTGCCTGCAATGGCGCAGTCCCCGTACTCCCGCACCGTGTTCATCGGCGACAGCCTGACCGACGCCGGCTACTTCCGTCCGCTGCTGCCGGCCAGCGTGCAGCCGGTCACCGGCCAGTTCACCACCAATCCGGGCTGGACCTACGCCCAGTACGTGTCGAACTACTACGGCACCAATGGCGCGGCGCACGGCAACGGCCAGGGCGGTGACAACTACGCCATCGGTGGCGCGCGCGTCGGCGTGGACGGCAGCCAGTCGCTGGCCCCGGGGACCCCGGCCATTCCGGTCTACTCGCTGAAGACCCAGACCGCGCAGTACCTGGCCGCCAACGGCGGCAAGGCCGACGCCAATGCCCTGTACACCGTGTGGGGCGGCGCCAATGACCTGTTCGCCATCCAGGCCGGTGCACCGCTGCAGGCCACGCTGGGCGCGGCCGTCACCGACCAGGTCGGCATCGTCGCCACCCTGAAGGGCGCCGGCGCGCAGTACATCGTGGTCCCGACCCTGCCGGACATCGGCCTGACCCCGGCCGCCCGTGCCGGCGGCGCCGTCGGCATGGCGCAGGGCACCGCCCTGGCCAAGGCCTACAACGACGCGCTGTTCGGTGGCCTGAAGGCCGCCGGCCTGCAGGTGATCCCGGTCGACACCTTCCACATCCTGCAGGAAATCGTCGCCAGCCCGGCCGCCTACGGCTTCATCAACGTGACCAGCCCGGCCTGCACCACGGCTTCGTCGCTGACCTGCAACCCGACCTCCTACGCCAACCCGAACGCCGCCAACAACTACGTGTTCGCCGACGGCGTGCATCCGACCTCGGCCACCCACGCCATGCTGGGCGCCTACACGCTGTCCATTCTGGAAGCGCCGCGCCTGCAGCAGATCCTGACCCACTCGGCCCAGACCGTGGGCCGTTCGCGTGCCGACCAGGTCAGCATGCACCTCGGCGGCCGCCCGGCCGACGGCCTGAGCTGGTGGGGCAACCTGCGCGGCGACATGCAGCGCTACGCCCACGCCGACCTGTACGACGGCATGGCTCCGGCCGGCCTGTTCGGTGTGGATTGGGCGCGTGATGGCATGGTTGCCGGCGGTTTCGCCGGTTACGGCCGCATGGACGCGGACTTCGGCAACAGCCAGGGCGACTTCACCCAGTCCGACACCACCGTGGGTCTGTTCGCCGGCTGGTATGGCGAGCGCGCCTGGGTGAACGGCCAGGTCAGCTACAGCTGGCTGGACTACGACGTCACCCGCAAGCTGCACCTCGGCCCGGCCACCCGCGAGCACAAGGGGTCGCCGGAAGGCAGCAACCTGACCGCCGCGCTGAATGCCGGTTACGAGTTCGGCAACGAAGGCGGCTTCCGCCACGGCCCGGTGGCCGCGGTGATCTGGCAGAAGGTCAAGCTGGACGGCTACACCGAAAGCAACTTCAGCGCCTCGGCGCTGGGCTACGGCAACCAGGATCTGGATTCCACCGTCGGCCGTCTCGGCTGGCAGGCGCGCTTCGACGGCGGCAACGTCAAGCCGTACCTGCAGGTCACCTACGACCACGAGTTCGAAGACGGCAAGCAGGCCAGCGCCTGGCTGCAGACCATGCCGGACGTGGGCATGTACAAGGTGCCGGGCCTGGAGTTCGACAAGGACTACGCCACCGCCGTGATGGGCGCCCGCATGACCCTGTTCGGCCTGAACAGCAATGTCGGCATCAGCACCACCACGCTGCAGAAGCGCGCCCGCGACGCGACCGTGTTCGCCAGCTTCAGCGGCAGCTTCTGATCCACCTCGGTCTCCACGCGGCGGCACGTCGCGTGGACACCGGCAGCGCAACGGGCGGCCGCGTGCCGCCCGTTGCCTTTTTACCGCCCCGGCGCATAAACTTGCCGGGTGCTCTGCGGGTGTAGCTCAATGGTAGAGCTGTAGCTTCCCAAGCTACTGACGAGGGTTCGATTCCCTTCACCCGCTCCATGTCTCCCAAGGCTTTCGGCTGAAAGCGCCGCTCCGCAATCTAGGGGCCGCTCCGCAATCAGCGTGTTGGGGTCGCCTTCGAACCCCTCTTCTTCATCACGTAGATCTCCGTCGTGGTCACCGACGAGTGGCCCTGCTGCGCCTGTGCTTGGCGGATGTCCTGAGCCGAATCGGCCTTGTCCGTGCCTGCCTTTGCGTGCAGATCGCGGAACTGGAACTCAGCGCTGACGATGCCTGCCGCCTTCCTGGCCTTGTCGAACCGGTAGCGGAGCGCGGCACGTCCGAGCGCCAGACCGCTGTCGTCCACGATCAGGCCCGTGCTGTACGGCTTGCCGCGACCGTTTGGAAGCTTCGCTTGCTTGCTTGCACGCCGCGACTCGATCGAGCAGGGCGGCTAGCTCGCCCGTGACCTCCATCGTTACCTTGTTTTCCGTCTTCGCCTGCTGAATCACCAGTCGCGTGACGTCACGTGCCGAACATCCATCGACCATACGTCGCCCACGCGCTGGCCGGTGAGATAGGCGAAGTCCATCGCGTCGCGCAGCGCTGCGTCGGCATGGCGATAGACGGCCTGAAACACCTCGTCCTCCACATAGACGCCGCGACCGGTCTCCTTGTTCCGATGGATACCCGCACCTCAGAAGAGCATAGGGCCGCGTCCCTCAATGAGTCGGCCCGGCGAAAGGGCAGGGGGCGCGGGAGGTGGTGGGAGAGGAGCTGAAGCTACGAGCGCCGGGTCGCGGGCGTGATGCAGGGCCTCCGGCACCGGTTCCGCCTGCTGGCCGAGTTTCAGCAGCAGCGGCGTCTGCGAGACGCTGCCCGGCTTAAGAGGTGCCTCCGATTTCGGGCAATTGCACTTCGCCGTTCCAAGGGCCCGACCTCGCCTGGTCAAGAATTCACAAGACCGTCTGACGGCAGCGGTAAAGATGGCTCCGCGTCGGCCGATCTATGGTTGACGTGGATTGCTGCTGCGCAGTAGTTCTTGACCATGATCGATGGCTCTGCGGCAAGTCGCATTTTGACGTGAGATTCGTGATGTATGTCTTGTTCTTGGGGACAAATTGCGTCACTTTTGGTCCTCCGCTGAATGGTGGATAGAGCTTATGGCGGAGTAGTTGGCAGGGACTTGTGGTTGACACTTTTACGTGCGAGAGTGCTTGTCAAGGGTTGACAACAGCGTTTGGACCCTTGATCACTCGGAATTTCCGGGGCATAATAGGCGGCTCGCTGAGCCGCGAGTGCAATGGCAGGGGCGTCAAAAAGCTTGAGGCGAGTGCTCTCAACCCCCGGCTTCTAAAGGAGTTCGTCATGGCTACCGAAATGAAAAACGCGCGCGACATGCTCTACGGCGCAACGGGCCTGAGCGCGTCCAACTTCAAACTATTCCCGGGCACCAGCCGCGAAGTCACGGCTGAGCAGATCGCTGCTGAAATCACCCGCAGCATCACTGAGATCGGCGCTGCTCCTCTTACTGCGGAGTAATCTCCAGGTCGCGGTATTCGCCCGTGGACGGGTATCAGGGAAAGTGAGATAAGTGCAAGGATGAGCTACCGCGAACTGTATGAGTTTTGCCAAAACCTGCCGGCGCCAATCAGTCGTACAGAGCTGATCCCAAACGTCTGCAGGCTTACAGGAAAGCCCAAGCCGCGCGTGATCTTGTCGGGTCTGAACCCAGAGATCGTGCGCGGCTATTTTATAGTGCCGGGGAACACCCAGCACCCATTCGCGAAATGGGCGAATGCGCCTGGCGGAGCCATCATTGTCGTGGCGCGCGAGATGAACTATTGCTGGAAGCGATTCGTCGAAGTTAAGGAGCTGATGCACCTTTTCGATGAGCCTCTTCAACTGGTGGGCGACGGTGATATTTTCCAAGGCCTTATTTCCGAGTTTGTGGCGCCCACGCTTGAATGGTCGGACGCCTTCCGTTCTGATGCGCAAGCTGTCTGGATGGCGCTCGGTGTGCTTTGTCCCGAGCAGCGCCGGCAAGAGTTTGCCCGTATGCGTACGGCAGGCGACATCAATGACCTGACCATTGCTCAGGGGCTGAAGATTCCCGAGCGCTACGTGCCAACGCTGTTCCATCCAGCATTCAGGCGGTATGTTGACGCCGTAAAATAGTGGCATCGAGAAGCCCCGTGAAAGTGGGGCTTTTTCTTTTCCGGCGCGGAGCGTTCTCACTAGTTCCCACAAAGGTGAACTCGACCCCTGACTCTCCGGAGCTTGGAGAGGTTCAGTCGCACTCCGCAATTCTTACCGAACCGGCAAATTTTCCGCTAAATAACTGCGTGTGGAGAACTCCATTTGCGGAGCGTAAATGCTGCCCAAGTTACTGATTTTATGGGGAATATCTTGAGTTTCCCAAGCTACTGACGAGGGTTCGATTCCCTTCACCCGCTCCAGAGTTTCGCCTCGGCCCGCAATGGGCCGGCGGTCCAGGCCGCAGCGGCGATGTACGCGCGCTTCGCCGCCCCCCTTTACTCCCGAACCACCTCGAACACGAAGGGATTGCCCTGTTCGGGGAAGTACAGCCGATAGCGTTCGATGCGGGTGTCGCCGTCGGACGTCAGGTAGTCCACCTGCAGACCCTCCGGCTGGTTCTCCTGCCACACGCCCAGATAGGAATTGCTCGGATAGCGGAAGCCGGCATGCGGCGCGCTGCGGATGGCGGCGCAGGTACCGAACAGCGGGGGCAGGACGTAGAGCCGCTTTTCATGCAGCAGCACCACCGTGGTGTAGCGATCGCCGTAGCCGCTGCTGACGTGGCGGATGTCCAGGCACATCGAAGTGCCCCGATGCCACAGCGTGATCTCGGCCAGGTTCTCGGGATCGACGGGCGCGTTGCCCTGCCACGGCGGCGGTGCCAGGTTGACCGCATCGCGCAACGGCCAGCGTTGCGTCCCCACCACCAGGGCTTCGCCGTCGAAGGCAACGTCGGGTACCCCTGGCGGGGGCGTCATCTCCAGGTCGCCCGGCGTGGTCCACAGCGGCTGGTCGAAGCGCCGCACGGCCTGGCGCATGGAGGTCACCCAGACGCAGTGCCGGGGCGATTCCGTACAGGGCTTCGCCAGTGCCGTGCCCGGCCCGGGGAACAGGCTGCCGCCCAGCGAGCGATAAAAGGTGGCGTAGTCGGTGAACCGCACCGGGGCGGCCAGTGCCGTCGCCGACAGCAGGGCGCCCAGCAGCGCAGCGCAAACAGGAGTGAAGCGATTCATTGATTGTCCGTGCCGGCAGTCACGTGGGGGTTGCGGCGGCGACCCGGTCCATCGCCGCGTGCGCCAGCCAGCGTGGTGGGTCGCCACTGTAGCGCAGCGCGATGCGCGCCCCGCTCGCCGTCATACTGTGCCGCTGCCTGATCTGAAAAAGGACTGTTCATGATCCGTCGCACTATCGGCCTTGCCTCATCCTGCCGGCCGTTCCTGCTGGCGCTGACGTTCACCGCAACGGCTGCATCCGCGTGGCCGACGCTGCCACCGGGGGACTCCTTCCCGGCCGAACCTGGCGTGCAGGCGGCGGTCTCGGCGCGGACCACGTTGCCCGACGGCACGCGGCGCGTGGAAGGACGCGTGCCGGGCTACAAAACCTACCGCGTCGACGCCGACTGCGCCCGGGGCACTGTCGCGATGTACCGGATGGAGGAAGGGCAGTGGGACCTCCGGTATGCCGCACGGCGGCGAGGGGAGGGCTGGGAGCGCACCACGATCGAGGGACCGGTGGCGCGCATTCCGGCAGGGTCCAACCTCGATTGGCTGGCCACCGCGCAGCACGCGGCGGTCTGCGCGCCGAAGACCGGTCTGGATGCGCCGCGTGCCGCGCAGGGCTGACGCCGACCGCCCGTCGTCGCCAGGGCCTGCCGACCGCACCGCGCTGCGCCGCTATACCCGCTGGCTGCCCC
This sequence comes from Stenotrophomonas sp. GZD-301, assembly GCF_049310345.1. Classification (NCBI taxonomy): domain Bacteria; kingdom Pseudomonadati; phylum Pseudomonadota; class Gammaproteobacteria; order Lysobacterales; family Lysobacteraceae; genus Stenotrophomonas; species Stenotrophomonas sp. GZD-301. The sequence continues at coordinate 106,936 of NZ_JBMOWY010000002.1, forward strand.
TGGTGGTCCTGGTGGGCATCTGCATCGCATGGTGGTCGCCGCTGGGTGTCATCGCGGCGTTGGTCGGTGCGATGGTGGTCGGCGAGGCGTTGGCGCGCCTGGATCTGACCGGCGACGTGGTCGCGGTGGGCGGCGCGCGGCTGCACTCGCAGCGCCTGTATCCGTTTGCGGCGCGGGTACCGGAGGGCGACAGGCTGCTGCACGTGGGCGAGATCGGTATGGGCGGGCCGTCGTTGAGTACCCAGATGCTGCGCGATGGTGCCATCGTCTCTGGCATCGCCTGTTCGGGGAGCGACGATGCCCGCGCGGACTGGCGCGACCTGGCGGGCACGCCGCTGCGCGTGGCCAACGCATATGTGGATCGCAGCGAGGCCGTCGTGGCGTACGACGAGCGGGACCACGTGGTGATGCATCTGACTGGCGTCGCGCCGCATGCGTTCTGGCACGGGCTGGACGAGCGCCGTCGCCAGCACGGCGATGCCGCTGCTGCGGCCTGGGTGCGCACGCTGGCGACAGGCGCCGTCGCTCTGCGCCCGTTTCAGGGGCTGTGGCTGGAACCTGACCAGCATGCGCGGATGGCGCCGTGGGTGCCGCTGCAGCGGCGCGTGCTCGTGGATGGCCGGGAACTGTGCGCGCGCCTACTGCTGCCCGACGACCTGCGGCGGGCCTCGCCATCGGATCTGTTCACCCATGCACGTCCGTGCGCGCTGAGTCTCGATGGTGTGGCATCGGGCCGCCATGTCTACTCGCTGGATGAGGTGATCGCCAGTCCGCGCGGGTTGTGCGTGGCGGTCGCGGGCATCCGCCTGGGCGAGCATCACCAGCCGCTGGAGCCGCTGTGGCTGGTGCACTTCCGGGGACGCTGGCAGGCGCTGGCGGCCGACGTCTTTGTCGATGTCGGCGGGAGGCAGCGTCGCTCGGCAGCACTGCGGGTTGTGGCCGCCGACGACACGGGCAGGCTGACGCTGCTGGCGTACGAACGGGGCTACATCGGTGACGGCGCTCCGCCCCGACCGCTGGGCGACGACTACGGCCATGTCGAACTGATCGTGGAGTGGCGACAGACGGTGCTGTCGGTCAGCCATTCCAACGGTCGCCTGTCGGTGCGGCTGCCGCGACGCTGAACCGGGGAGCCGTCATCGCGCCGTATCGCCTGCGCGCTATGCTTCGCGCTTTCCTCCCTGCGCACCGCCATGAAGCTGGCCATTCTTTCCCGCAACAGCAAGCTGTACTCGACCCGCCGCCTGGTCGAAGCGGCGCGTGCCCGTGGTCATACCGTGCGGGTGCTCGATCCGCTGCGCTGCTACATGCGCATCGCTGCCGACGGTTTCAGCATGCATTACAAGGGGCGGGCGATCACCGGCGTGGACGCGGTGATTCCGCGCATCGGTGCCTCGGTAACCCGCTACGGCACCGCCGTGCTGCGCCAGTTCGAGATGATGGGCGCGCGCACGCCCAACCCCTCCGACGCCATCCTGCGCGCGCGCGACAAACTGCGTGCGCACCAGATCCTGGCCTCCAAGGGCATCGACATGCCGGTGACGGTGTTCGGCGACAACCCCGATGACACCGTGGACCTGCTGTCGATGCTGGGCCCGCCGCCGCACGTGGTGAAGCTCAACGAGGGCACCCAGGGGCGGGGGGTGATCCTCACCGAGAAGGCCAGCGCCTCGCGCGGCATCGTCGAGGCGCTGCGCGGGCTGTATGCCAACTTCCTGATGCAGGAGTTCATCGGCGAGGCCCAGGGCGCCGACCTGCGCTGCCTGGTGGTAGGCGACCAGGTGGTGGGCGCGATGCAGCGGCAGGCGCCTGAAGGCGACTTCCGTTCCAACCTGCATGCGGGTGGCAGTGCCCGTGCGGCCAAGGCGACACGGGCCGAACAGCAGGTGGCCGTACGCTCGGCCAAGGCGCTGGGCCTGAGCGTGGCCGGTGTGGACCTGATCCGCTCCAGCCGCGGCCCACTGGTGCTGGAGGTCAACTCCACCCCGGGGCTGGAAGGGATCGAGGCCATCTGCCAGACCGACCTGGCCGGACGCATCATTGACCACGTTGCGGCGATGAAAAAGCCTTCCATTTCAAAGGCTTGAATATTAATGCGTGCAGTGGCGGCGCTTTTAACACGGGTTTAATCGACCCCGGCGTAGGCTCTGTCGAACCGCAGCTCTGCCCTCCTCAGCAGGATTCGGTAATCGGGAAACACCTTCAGGCCCAGGCGGCTTCCGCCTGGGCCTTTTTATGCCCTGTCGTTGCGCACTTGCTGGTGTGAAGGCGACGGGGATACAGTCGGCGTTCACTCCAAGCAAGGAATGGCTGGGCATGAAAGGTATGACGAAGGTGTTGGCCACGGCGGCGCTGCTGATGTGCGTGGCTACGGCCGCACACGCGGCACCGAAGAAGGAGGTGTTCGAGTCGGGCAAGCCGTTGTCTGAACAGATCACCAAGATCGAGATCGACTTGAACGACGGCGAAACCTACTCCGAACTGGGCGTGAGCGAGCGCGGCCGGGTCCGTGAAGCCTTGACGCGTATGCGCGGCGTGGTCGAACAGTACCCCGAGCAGAAGGCGCTGCCGGAGAGCGCGCGCATGGCGCTGTTCAACGATCAGCAGGTAGTAAACACCGTTTTGACACAAGCGCGCGAAGATAGCCGTCTAATATGCAAGCGTGAAAAGGCGATCGGCTCCAACATGCCGGTCACCCAATGCATGACCGTTGCCCAGCGCGAGCGCATCAAGGCCCAGGCCCAAGGTCGCATGGATAAGACGCAACGGGTCGGCAACTATTCTTATTAGAGGTCACAGTGCGAATTCTTGTAATTGAAGACAACAGCGACATCGCCGCCAACCTGGGCGACTACCTCGAAGACCGCGGGCATACCGTGGACTTCGCCGCCGATGGCGTGACCGGCCTGCACCTGGCGGTGGTCCATGAGTTCGACGCGATCGTGCTGGATCTCAATCTGCCGGGGATGGACGGCATCGAGGTCTGCCGCAAACTGCGCAATGAAGCGCGCAAGCAGACCCCGGTACTGATGCTCACCGCACGGGATTCGCTGGACAACAAGCTGGCCGGGTTCGATTCCGGCGCAGACGACTACCTGATCAAGCCGTTTGCGCTGCAGGAAGTCGAAGTCCGCCTGAACGCCCTGTCGCGCCGCGGCAAGGGCGTACAGACCCGCGTGCTGGAAACCGGCGACTTGGAATACAACCTGGATACGCTGGAAGTCCGCCGCCAGGGCAAGCTGCTGCAGCTCAACCCGACCGCCCTGAAGATCCTGCAGGCGCTGATGGAAGCGGCCCCGGCCGTGGTCACCCGCCAGGAACTGGAAACCCGGGTGTGGGGTGAGGAGCTGCCGGATTCGGACTCGCTGCGCGTGCACATCCACGGCCTGCGTGCCGTGGTGGACAAGCCCTTCGATGTGCCGTTGATCCAGACCCGCCACGGCATCGGGTACCGCATCGCCGCCCCGGAAGCCTGATCGGGTGAGCGCCAAGGGGGGCCGCCGCCGCGCACCGTACCGGCGGCGGCTGCGCAGTCGCATCATCGTTTCGTTCGCGTTGTTGGGCTTCTGCCTGACAACGCTGTTCGCGTTCGCCACCAACTGGGCGCGCAGCCGCGTGGAAAACCAGCTGGTCGAAGACGTGATGAACCGCAACGTCGACGAGTACGCACGGCGGTTCTATTCCGATCCCAGCCGCAGCCCGGACCTGCCGGTCGAACAGATGCTGGCGTACGTGTTCCCCAAGGACAAGTTCGACCGCGTCCGCCAGGAGCGCCCGGAGTGGACGCGGCTGCCCAATGGCAACCACAACATCACCGGCACCGACGATCAGGGCAAGCCGTTTGCCTACAAGCTGGCGGTCCGCAAGACCGACAGCGAGTGGTTCTTCCTGCTCTATGACATGACCCAGGCCCAGCGCGGCGAGATGCAGCTCAAACGGGCGCTGCTGGTCTCCGTGCTGGTGTTCAGCCTGTTGTCGCTTGTGTTGGGCTGGTGGTCGGCGTCCAAGGTCATGAAACCGGTGTCGGACCTGGCCGCACGGCTGCGGTCCTACCGCGGTGGCACGATCGAGCCGGAGCCACTGGCACCGCGCTTTCCCGACGACGAGGTGGGCCAGCTGGCCCAGGCACTGGACGACTACTCCTCGCGGCTGACCGAAGTGGTGCAGCGCGACCGGGAGTTCAACGCCGACGTCAGCCACGAACTGCGCACGCCGTTGGCGGTGATCCGTGGCGCCACCGAGCTGCTGCTGGCCCGTCCCGGCCTGGACGAGAAGGTGCTGCAGCGCCTGCAGCGGATCCAGCGCGCCGAACAGCAGTGCACCGACCTGATCGGTTCGCTGCTGCTGCTGTCGCGCAACGAGCGCGGGCAGGGCACCAGCAATGTGGCGCGGGTTGCCGAGCAGCTGCTCGACGCGCACCGTGCCCAGCTCGGCGGCAAGCCGCTGGAGCTGATCCTCGAAGGCGGCAACGAGCTGGTGGTGGACGCGCCGGAGGCGGCCCTGTCGGTCGCCCTGGGCAACCTGATCGGCAACGCGGTGAAGTACTCGCAGGAAGGGGCCGTGCGTGTCCGCATTCTGGCCAACAGCGTGGAGGTCATCGACAGTGGCCCGGGGCTGAGCCGGGAAGATGCCGAGCGCCTGTTCCAGCGTGGCTATCGTGGCACCCATGCGGGGCATTCGCAGGGCGGGGGCATCGGTCTGTCGATCGTCAGCCGCCTGTGCGACCTCTATGGCTGGCAGGTCAGCGTGCGCCCGGGCGAAGCGCGTGGCGTGATCGCGACCCTGACCTTCTCCCCGGCGACCCACGCCTGACGGTGGCGCGGCCGCTCGGCGGCCGCATCAACCGCGCTGCGCGGCCAAGGCCCGGTACTGGCGGTCCAGCCGCTCCACATGCGCCTGCAGGCGGTCCGGATGACCATCGTTGTCGACCACGTCGTCGGCCAGTGCCAGACGCGCGTCGCGGCTGGCCTGGGCGGCGATCATGCGGTCGGCCAGGTCGGCGGTGATGCCGTCGCGCTGTACGAGCCGCGCGTGCTGCACCGCCACCGGCACATCCACGACCAGGATGCGGTCCAGCCACGGGTACTGCGCGCGGCCGCCGGCTTCGGTCAGCAGCGGGATGGCGGCAATCGCGTAGGGACCGGGCGCCTGTGCGCAGGTATCGCGCAGCCGCTGACGGATGGCCGGGTGGGTGATCGCCTCCAGCGCCTGGCGCGCCTGCGCCGAGGCGAAGATGCGCTCGCGCAGGGCGGCACGGTCCAGTTGGCCGTCGGCCAGCAGGATATCGGCACCGAACCGGGCGGCAATGCGGGCCAGGCCCTCGCTGCCGGGGGCGACCACCTCGCGGGCGGCGAGGTCGGCATCGGCCACGGTCACGCCCAGCGCTTCGAAGCGGCGGCTGACCTCGCTCTTGCCGGCGGCAATGCCGCCGGTCAGCCCCACCACGAAGCGACTCATCGGCCGGCCCTCAACGCAGGCCGGCGTAGCTCAGGTAGCCGTTGATCAACGGCTCGCCCCAGAAAAACACGATCCAGCCGGCGATGGCCAGGTACGGCCCAAACGGAATCGGGCTGGCGCGGTCGCGGCCGCGCGAGTACAGCCAGATCGACCCGATGATCGCGCCGACCACCGAGGACAGCAGGATGATCGGCAGGATGCCCTTGAGCCCGCACCATGCGCCCAGTGCGGCGAGCAGCTTGAAATCGCCGTGGCCCATGCCTTCCTTGCCGGTGAGCTGTTTGAACAGCCACCACACCGACCACAGCGACAGGTAGCCGGCCAGCGCGCCGAGCAGGGCCGGTTTGGCCGGCATGTACAGGTTGTCGCTGGCGGCGATCAGGCCCAGCCACATCAAGGGCAGGGTCAACTGGTCCGGCAGCAGCTGGGTGCGCAGGTCGATGCCCGACAGGGTGATCAGGAAGCAGGTCAGCACGATCGCGCCGAAGCCCTGCCAGCCAAACCCGAACTGCCAGACGCTGGCGACCACCAGCAGGGCGGTCAGCGCCTCCACCAGCGGGTACTGGATCGAGATCGGCGCGTGGCAATGGCGGCACTTGCCGCGCTGGACCAGCCAGCTGAACAGCGGAATGTTCTCGTACCAGGCCAGCTTGTGCTTGCAGTGCGGGCAGTGCGACGGCTCCACCACGATCCCCGGCGGTGGCGGTTCGTAGATGTCCGGCTCTTCCAGCACTTCGCGGGCGTCGCGCTTCCACTGCCAGTCCAGCCGCTTGGGCAGACGCAGGATCACTACATTGAGGAAGCTGCCCAGAAGCAGCCCCAGACCGGCCGCGGCGGGAAAGCCGAGACCGGGATGCTGGTCAAGAAATGCCATGTATCACTTATCCGACAACCGCGCCGAGTTTGAAGATGGGCAGGTACATACCGATCACCATGCCACCGACGATGGTACCAATGAATACCATGATCATCGGCTCCAGCAGGCTGCTCAGGGCATCCACGGCGTTGTTGACCTCCTGCTCATAGTACTCGGCGACCTTGAACAGCATGGTATCCAGGGCGCCGGCCTCTTCGCCGATGGCAGTCATCTGGATGACCATGTGCGGGAAGACATTGACCTGTTTCATCGCCATGTTGACCGGGTAGCCCACCGAGACGTCATCGCGCATGCGCAGCACGGCCTCTTCGTAGACCTTGTTGCCGGTGGCGCCGGCTACGATGCCCAGCGCCTCGACCAGCGGCACGCCGGCCTTGAAGGTCACCGCCGTGGTCCGCGAGAACCGGGCAATGGCACTGTTGTTCATGATCTCGCCGATCACCGGCACCTTGAGGATCAGGCGATCCATCGTGTGCTGCATGGACGGGGAGCGCCGGTAGGCATACAGGAACCCGAAGATGCTGCCGCCGGCAATCAACGCCAGCAGCCACCACCACGACACCATGAAGCGTGAACACATCACGATCATCTGGGTGAAGGCGGGCAGGTCCGCACCGAAGCTCTTGAACACGTCCTCGAACATCGGCACGACCCAGATCAGCAGGATCGAGCTGACGATGATCGCCACGGCAACGACCATCGCCGGGTAGAACATGGCCTTCTTGATCTTGCCCTTGAGGGTTTCGATGTTCTCTTTATAGGTGGCGACCGTGTCGAGCACGGTTTCCAGCACACCGGCGCCTTCACCGGCACGGACCAGGTTGCGGTACAGCTCGTCGAACTGGACCGGGTGCTTGCTGATTGCCTCGTGCAGCGACGAGCCGCCCTCGATATCGGCGCGCACCGTGTCGACCAGCTTCTTCATGCGCGGGTTCTTGTGCCCGCTGGCGATGATCTCCAGGGCGCTCACGATCGGCACGCCCGACTTCATCATCGTCGCCATCTGGCGGCTGAAGAAGGCGATGTCCTTGGGCGTGACGGCGCTGCCCGCCGCGCCGAACAGCGGCTTCGGCTTGACCTTCACCACCCCGGGCGTGATGCCCTGGCGGCGCAGCTCGGCGCGCAGCATGTTCGCATTCTTGGCGATCTGCTCGCCTTTCATCTTGATGCCGCGCTTGTCGGTCCCCTCCCAGACAAACGGTTGCAGCTCCATGGTGCTTCGCGCCACGGGCTCTTTCTTGATCGCGCTACGGCTGACAGACATTTTGGGCTCCCCAGCCACACCTTCCCCAGGCGGGCTATCTCGCCGCATGGTAGCGGTTTCCGAATGCGGTTGGCATCCCTTGACAGGGGGCGGCGGCGGACCGGTTGGGCTGGTCACTTCCGTCAGAAGGTGACGCGGCACGTCACATTGCCGGGTCCGTCGCAGATTTCTGTGAGGGGGGTTCCAATCCTGAAGATTGCTGCCATCATTGCGCCGGGGAATGCTGGGGAGCATTGCTGGCACTGTTGGCACGCAACCTGCTTCGATCCACCTGCACAGGGCGCCCGCCCCGCTCAACCGGCTTGCCGGCCGGGCAACGGCCCAGTGCCCTACTTACTATCTACCTCTTGGGGATGTACACATGAAGAATCAGAAGGGCTTCACCCTGATCGAACTGATGATCGTCGTCGCGATCATTGCCATCCTGGCCGCCATCGCGCTGCCGGCCTACCAGGATTACCTGGTCAAGTCGCGCGTGTCTGAAGTGATGCTGGCCGCTTCTTCGGCCCGCACCACCGTGTCGGAAGCCGCTGCTGCCGATACCGCGGGTGGCACCGTGATGCCGACCACTGTCGACATCGAATCCCAGGCCTCCAAGTACGTCGCCAGCGTTGCTTACGCCAGCGGCCGTATCACTGCCACGGGCCGGGCTCTGGGCGGCACCACCCCGAACGGCACCATCATCCTGATCGGCACCAAGAGCGCCAACGGTCAGGTTGACTGGACCTGCACCGGCAGCATCGCTGCCAAGTACCGCCCGGCCACCTGCCAGGGCGCGCTGCCGACCACCGGCGGTTGATAGCGGCGTAGTACACGCTTGAGTTGACCTTCGGGGGGCGTATGCCCCCCGAAGTCTTTTTGGGGGGCGGTGGTGTGGATCGACTTCCTGCTAGTGCGGTAGCGCCACGCACGGGGGCCTGGGGGGCCATCGGGGCGGCGGTGGGGCTGGGCCTCGGTGCGTGCTTCGAGCTGGGCGCGTTTGCCAGCTGGCTCCTGCTGTTGTCGTTCGCGGCCATCCCGATGTGGATATGCGAATGGAGAAGGGGAGCGTCCTCGACGCCTCGTCATCCCGCTACGCCGGTCATGGCGTTGGCGGGCGTTGCCGTTGTAACGGCCCTGTTCGTCTGCTCCATCCAGATCCAGACCCATGTCGGTGGGGAGAAGGGGCAGACCGTCAGCCAGTTCACGCTGCCGGTGCTCGCGGTGTGCTCGGCAATGGCGGTCATCGCGCTGGTCCGCCCTGGCATGCTTGGCCCCACGGTGCTGTCGTGTGGGCGCCTCGTGCAGCTGCTGCTGCGGGGAGTACGGCCCGACGCTGATGCCGTTGTCAGTCTGATGGGGTGGGTGGTCAAGGCAGTGTTCCTGCCCTTGATGCTGGCCTGGTCGCTGGCGTGGATAGCGAGTGCGGGCCAGATGTGGCAGGGCAGTGCGACCATTGGTGCGTTCGCTGCGGCGATGGCGCTGCTCTATGCCATCGACACCGCGTTCGGGACGGTCGGATATCTCTCGACCAGCGAACGCATCGATGCCCATATCCGTTCGGTGGACACCACGGCGCTGGGCTGGCTGTCGGCGCTGGCCTGTTACCCGCCCCTGAGCGTTGTCGTGCTTGAATCCTGGCTGGTCTACAAGTCGAGCGGCGACTGGACGGCATGGTTTGCAGCCGGCAGTGTCGCGGCAGTCGTCTGGGGCGGTGCGATTCTGCTGCTGACCGCGATCTATACGTGGTCCACGGTGGTGTTCGGTCCCCGGTTCTCAAATCTGACCCATCGGGGAATCATCACCAGCGGGCCCTATCGCTGGGGCAAGCATCCTGCCTACGTGGCCAAGAACGCCTCGTGGTGGCTGATTTCGGTGCCGTTTCTCGGTCATGGCACGCCGGCGCAGACACTGCTTCACTGTCTCGCACTGCTCGGTGTCAACCTGATCTACGCCGTCCGCGCGTATACCGAAGAGCGGCATCTTCGTCGCGATCCCGTCTATCGGGACTACGCGCGCTGGATCGCGCGTCATGGCTGGCTGGCACGGGTTCGGCGGGCTGCCGGCGGAAATGTGGTCCGGGAGCGTGGGTAGTGGTCAGGGCCTGCTGTGCTGCCCTGATGCTGGCCTGTCTGCCCGGCTGTACGCCGGGTGACGAGGGGGCGCGCGTGTCCTGTGTCGAGCAGGCGTTGCGCCAGCCGGGCCTGGAGCAGGACGTTGCCGTGTTCACGGCAGAGGATGGCGGCGTGGCGCAGGCAAAGGTGGGGTGGCTCACCTTCAGAAACGCCGACAGCGTCCTGCCGATGGCCAGCTTGACCAAGCCCCTGGTGGCAGGCGAAGTGCGCCGTCGTGTTGATCGCGGCGAACTGCGCCTTGAACAGCCGGTCGGGGCGTTGCTGCCGGGCGTTGCGTTCGTTCCGGAGACGGCATCCATCACGGTCCGGCAGCTTCTGCAGCACCGTGCGGGATTCGACCGGAGTTTCCGTGATCCGCTGTTCGCCTCGACGCCACCGAATTGCCACGCTGCCGCGCGTGACGTGCTGCAGCGTCGGCCCGAACTGGGCGTCGGCCAGCAGGTGCTGTACAGCAACGCGGGCTACTGTGTGTTGGGTGACATCCTGCTGTCGACCCCGTCCGGCCTGCCTGCCGATCTTCGTCTTGCCCTGGACGCGCCGTTGGGGGCGGCGGGCGGATGGACGGGAACGCTGCATCAGCTGCATCGCGCGCTTTCCAGGACCCTGCCGCTGGTCGATCTTCCCGCCGATGTGGTGCTGCCGGACGGCTCGCACTACGCGTACGGGTGGCGGCGGTGGCCCGCAGCCGTGGAGGGGCCGTCATGGAGCCACTTCGGCCGCCTTCCCGGGATGGTGAGTCTGGCGCTCAGCGATGGACGCGGCACACTGCTGGTGGCGCATTTTCTGGGTGACCCGCAGGACGTGGATGCCACCAGTCTGGCGGCATCGCACGCGCTGTGGCGCTGTATGGCGCCTTAGGCCGGGGCGGCCCGATCCGCGCGGGTTTCAAGACTTTCACCTGGCAACTGCAGTATCGTGCGCAGGTACTCAAAGGGGCGCCACATGTCCGCAGTCAGCACCGCCAATCTCGTCGGCATCACCGGCATCGCACGTCGCCTGGTCCAGGACGGCGCGCTCGACGAGGCGGCCGCGCGCGACGCGATGGCCAAAGCCGCGACCGCCAAACAGCCGCTGCCGCAGTGGTTCGCCGAGCACAGACTGGTCTCGGCGGGGCAGCTGGCGGCGGCCAATGCGCTGGAGTTCGGCATGCCGCTGCTGGACGTGTCGGTGTTCGATGGTAGTCAGAACGCGATCAGCCTGGTCAGCGAGGAACTGCTGCGCAAGCATCGCGTGCTGCCGCTGTTCAAGCGCGGCGGCAAGCTGTTCGTGGGCACCAGCGACCCGACCCATTCGCTGGACGAGATCAAGTTCCACACCAATCTGGTGGTGGAGCCGATCCTGGTCGACGAGGAGCAGATCAAGCGCACTCTGGAGCAGTGGCAGTCCAAGCATGACACCCTCGGCTCGGCGCTCGGTGGCGGCGACGACGAGGGCATGGGCGATCTGGATGTCTCCACCGGCGACGAGGAGGGCGGCAGCTCGGATGCCGGCGTGGACGCCAAGGGCGACGACACCCCGGTGGTGAAGTTCGTCAACAAGGTGCTGGTCGATGCGATCCGCAAGGGCGCGTCGGACATCCATTTCGAGCCGTACGAAGACGATTACCGGGTGCGCTTCCGTATCGACGGCCTGCTCAAGAACGTGGCCAAGGCGCCGGTCAAGCTCAACCAGCGCATCGCCGCCCGCCTGAAGGTGATGTCGCAGCTGGACATCGCCGAGAAGCGCGTGCCGCAGGACGGGCGCATCAAGCTCAACCTGTCCAAGACCCGGCAGATCGACTTCCGCGTCAGCACGCTGCCGACGCTGTTCGGCGAGAAGATCGTGCTGCGTATCCTGGACGGCAGCGCGGCCAAGCTGGGCATCGACAAGCTCGGTTACGAGCCGCATCAGCAGAAGCTGTTCCTGGACGCCATCCACAAGCCCTACGGCATGGTGCTGGTGACCGGCCCGACCGGCTCGGGCAAGACGGTGTCGCTGTACACCGCGCTGGGCATCCTCAACGACGAGACGCGCAACATCTCCACCGCCGAAGATCCGGTGGAAATCCGCCTGCCCGGCGTGAACCAGGTGCAGCAGAACAACAAGCGCGGCATGACCTTCGCCGCAGCGCTGCGCTCGTTCCTGCGCCAGGATCCGGACATCATCATGGTCGGCGAAATCCGCGACCTGGAAACGGCCGAGATTGCGATCAAGGCTGCGCAGACCGGCCACATGGTGCTGTCCACCCTGCATACCAACGACGCGCCGCAGACCATCGCGCGCCTGATGAACATGGGCATCGCCCCGTTCAACATCACCAGTTCGGTGACCCTGGTGATCGCCCAGCGCCTGGCGCGGCGGTTGTGTGGCAACTGCAAGCGGCCGATCGAGCTGCCGGCGCACGCGCTGCTGGCCGAGGGCTTCTCGCAGGACCAGATCGATGCCGGGATCCGGCTGTACGAGCCGGTCGGCTGCGAGGAATGCACCGAAGGCTACAAGGGCCGTACCGGCATTTACCAGGTGATGCCGATGAGCGAGGAGATTTCGGTGATCGTGCTGGCCGGCGGCAACGCCATCCAGATTGCCGAAGCGGCGCAGCGCGCCGGGGTCAATGACCTGCGCCAGTCGGCCCTGGTCAAGGCCGCGGCCGGTGTGACCAGCCTGGCCGAAATCAACCGCGTCACCAAGGACTGACGGGCGCCGGGCGGCGCCCGGCCCTCAATCCATGCCCAGCTTCTTGAGCTTGTAGCGCAGTGCGCGGAAGGTGATGCCCAGCTGCGCGGCGGTGCGGGTCTTGTTCCAGCGGTTCTCTTCCAGCGCGCGCTGGATCGCGGTGCGTTCCATCTGCTCGATGTACGTGGGCAGGGCGCCATTGCCGGCCGGCAGGTCGACCACCGCCTCTTCCTGGTGCGCCACGGCGGCGCCTCCGGCCGCCCGGTGGCCACCCGGCGCGGGCAGGCGCAGGTCGCTGGCGCCGATGCTGTCGCCTTCGGCCAGGGCCAGGGCGCGTTCGAGGATGTTCTCCAGCTCGCGCACGTTGCCGGGGAAGTGGTACTGCGCCAGCGCGTCCAGCGCCGACGGCGCCAGCAGCGGGGTGGGGCGTTCATGGGTGCGCGCCAGCCGCGCCAGGATCGAGGCGGCCAGCTGCGGCAGATCGCTGCGGCGTTCGCGCAGCGGCGGCACGCGCAGCTCGATCACGTTGATGCGGTAGTACAGGTCGTGGCGGAAGCGGCCGTCCTCGACCAGCTCGCCCAGGTCCTTGTGGGTGGCCGAGAGGATGCGCACGTCGACGGCGACCTCGGTGGCCGCACCGACCGGGCGGATCGACTTCTCCTGGATGGCGCGCAGCAGCTTGACCTGCATCTGCAGCGGCAGTTCGGCCACTTCGTCCAGGAACAGGGTGCCACCGTGCGCGGCCTGGAACAGGCCGGGTTTGTCGGCATGGGCACCGCTGAAGCTGCCCTTCTTGTGACCGAAGAACTCGCTTTCCATCAGCTCGGAGGGAATCGCGCCGCAGTTCACCGGCACGAACGGGCCGGCGGCACGCGCGCTCTGGTCATGGATGGTGCGCGCGACCAGCTCCTTGCCCACGCCCGACTCGCCGAGGATGTAGACCGGTGCCTGGCTGCGCGCGACCTTGGCGATGGTGGCGCGCAGCCCGTCCATTGCCGGCGATTCGCCGAGCAGGCGCGCGGCCTGTTCCGGGGCCAGCGTGGCGGGCGCGGCCCGTTCGCTGTTGTTGAGTTCCAGCGCATGTTTGACCAGCCCGCGCAGCACGGCGATGTCCACCGGCTTGCTGACGAAGTCGAATGCGCCGGCCTTCAGTGCTTCCACGGCCAGGTCCATGCTGCCGAAGGCGGTGATCATCGCCACCGGTGTGCGCGGGTAGTGCTGGGCGATCTCGGTGACCAGCTCGATGCCGTTGCCATCGGGCAGGCGCATGTCGGTGATGCACAGATCGTAGGGATTGCTCGCCAGCAGCTCCCGGGCCTCGGCAAGATTGGCCGCCGTGCTGATGCGCAGGCCCATGCGGCCCAGCGTCAGTACCAGCAGTTCGCGGATGTCACGCTCGTCGTCGACGACGAGGGCGCTGCGGTTGTCGTTCATGAGGAGGGAAGATAGCCGAGGGGGGTCATTGGCGACAAATGTTTGACGCGGGGTGGGCGGATGTGCGGCGGTCCACGGTCATTCGTGCAGCATCGTGTGCGGGCCGGGCAGGATCAACCGGAAGCAGGCGCCACCTGCCGGTACGGACACGTACTCGAGCCGGGCCTGGTTGGCGCGGCAGAGCTCGCGGGCGATGTACAGGCCCAGCCCGGTGCCGTGCTCGGAGGTGGTGTAGAACGGGCGGAACAGCTGGCTGGCCACGCTTTCGGGAATGCCGGGGCCGCGGTCCATCACATCGATCACCGCCGAGCGCTCCTGGCGCGCCACGCGCAGCCGCACGCGCGCAGGGTCCTGCCCGATGCGGCCGTACTTGAGCGCGTTGTGCACCAGCACGGTGAGGATCTGGTGCAGGTGGCGCGGGTCCATCAGCGCGTGCACGGAGGTCTCGCTGATGATCGGCTCGACGCTGTCCGTCTCCAGGGTGATGCCCTGCTTGTACTCGATCACGAAGCGCCGCACGAAGGCAGCCAGGTCCAGGTTCTCCGGATTGGCGCGCTCGCGGCGGGCCAGCCCGAGCACGCTTTCGACGATGCCGTTGGTGCGCTGGCACTGCTGGTGGATGATCTGCAGCAGGCGGCGGTCGGTCTCGCCGATCGCGGTGGATTCCTCCAGCAGCTGGGCGGCATAGTTGATGGCGGCCAGCGGATTGCGGATCTCGTGGGCCAGGCTGGCCGAGAAGCGGCCCATCGCCGAGAGGGTGAGCGATTCGGCACGGCGCGAGACCACGCTGGAGTCGTCCAGGAACACCAGGGTCAGGTCGCTGCCCGCCAGCAGGCGGGCGAAGCGCGGCTGCACTTCCGGCTGGTCGGGCGAGAGCTGGATGGGCAGTTCATCGTTGGTCCACCCGTTGCGCCAGCGCTGCAGGCGCCGCGCCAGTTCCGGCGCGGCGCTGGCCAGCTCCAGCCGGCCGCTGCCGCTGTTGCCGTCGGCGTCGCCGATCAGCGTGGAGGCCGCTTCGTTGGCCAGGGTGATGCGGTTGGCGCCGTCCACCACCAGCACGCCGGTACGCATGCGGCGGATGATCAGTTCGTTGATCTCGAACAGGTTGGCCACTTCGGCGCCACGCTGGTTGGCCAGCTGCTGGTTGCGGCGCGCGCGGTTGCCCACCTGGTAGCTGACGAAGGCCAGGGCGAGATAACTGGTGACGAACATCGCCAGTTCGGCCAGGGTGCGGGTCGGGTCGCCGCCTTCCAGCAGCTTCCACACGTATTCCCCGGCGGTGGCGGCACTGGCGGTGACCGCGATGCCCAGCCCCAGTGACAGCGGCAGCAGGGTGGCCGCGGCGGCGATGTTGAACAGCAGCGACATCGAGATGCCGGCACTGGCGCCGGGCAGCGCATGCGCGAGCAGGACCGCGGCGATGATGTCCACGGCCACGCCGCCGACCACGATCGGGCGCAGCCAGCGTTCGTTGCGGCCGATGAACAGCAGCAGGGCGGACAGCAGCAGGTAGGCGGTGCCGACGATCCGCGCCAGGTGCGGGTGGTCGGCCTCACCCACCATCGAACTGAGTGGGCTGAACAGCAGGGCGATGATCACCGAGGCGATCAGCAGCCGGTACAACGCGAAAAAATACAGTTCCCGCCTCGGAATGGATTCGATGCGGTCGATCAGTGAAGCGCTGGGTGACACGCCGGAACTCCCCTTCAGGCATTGCGGGGAGTGTAGAGGGTGTGGCCGCGCATGGGGGGCGTGTCCCGGGACGGCGGCGGGACAAGGGGCTCCCCGGTTTGCGCGCCGCGCCGGCCCCGGCCGACGGCCGGGCACCCGAGGGGCGGCGCAACTGCCTGAAAATCCGTCGAAAAACTGCCCGTGCCGGCGGGCGGAGGGCGCTGTCTTTGCGCCTGCGCGCCGGCTCGTCCACAATAGTGGGCCCGCCGCGGTCCGGACCGGCGCCCTGTGAGGGGGCCTTGGAGATGCGTGCGGTCGTTCCTATTCCCACGGTGACGCATGAATTTCCACGAATACCAGTCAAAACAACTGCTTGCCGAGTACGGCATCCCCGTTCCGGCCGGCAAGGTCGCGGCGACCCCGGACGAAGCCGTTGACGCTGCCAACTCCCTGGGCCAGGGCCCCTGGATGGTCAAGGCGCAGATCCACGCGGGCGGTCGCGGCAAGGCTGGCGGCGTCAAGTTCTGCAAGACCACCGACGATGTGAAGGCCGCTGCGGCCAAGATGCTCGGCACCAAGATGGCCACCTACCAGACCGCCGGCGTCGAGCTGCCGGTCAACCTGGTGCTGGTGACCACCGCCGGCGAGATCGTCAAGGAACTGTACCTGTCGGTGCTGGTTGACCGTGGCACCAAGACCATCACCTACATCGCCTCGTCGGAAGGCGGCGTGGAGATCGAGCAGGTCGCCGCTGAAACCCCGGAGCTGATCCACTCGCTCAACGTCGACTTCGTTGAAGGCGTGCAGGGTTACCACGGCCGCGATTTCGGCTTCAAGCTCGGCCTGACCGCCAAGCAGGCCGGCCAGTTCGCCAACATCATGGTGAACCTGTACCGCCTGTTCAACGAAAAGGACCTGGCGCTGGTTGAAATCAACCCGCTGGCCATCCTGGACGACGGCAACCTGTACGCGCTGGACGGCAAGTTCGACAGCGACGACAACGCCGCGTTCCGTCAGAAGGCCCTGGTCGCCATGCGCGACAAGACCCAGGAAGATCCGACCGAAGTGATCGCTTCGGAGCTGGACATCAACTACGTCACCATGGACGGCAACATCGGTTGCATGGTCAACGGCGCCGGCCTGGCCATGGCCACCATGGACGTCATCAAGCTCAACGGCGGCGAGCCGGCGAACTTCCTGGACGTGGGCGGCGGTGCAAACAAGCAGCGCGTCATCGAAGCGTTCAAGCTGATCCTGTCCTCGGACAAGGTCGAAGGCATCTTCGTCAACATCTTCGGCGGCATCGTCCGCTGCGACATGATTGCCGAAGGCATCATCGCCGCTGTGAAGGAAGTGGGCGTCAAGGTTCCGGTCGTGGTGCGCCTGGAAGGCACCAACGTGGAAGAAGGCAAGCAGCTGCTGCGTGACAGCGGCATGGCCATCATCCCGGCCGACAACATCAACGACGGTGCCAAGAAGGTCGTTGAAGCTGTCAAGAACGCCGCCTGATCCGACACCGAAGGAAATCCAATGTCAGTTTTGATCAATAAGAACACCAAGGTGATCGTGCAGGGCTTCACCGGCCAGCAGGGCACCTTCCACGCCACTCAGATGCTTGAGTACGGCACCCAGGTTGTTGGCGGCGTGACCCCGGGCAAGGGCGGCACGACCCATATCGACCTGCCGGTCTTCAACACCGTGGCCGATGCCGTTGCCGCCACCGGCGCCAACGCCTCGGTCATCTACGTGCCGCCGCCGTTCGCGGCCGACGCGATCCTGGAAGCTGCGGCTGCCGGCATCAAGGTCATCGTGTGCATCACCGAAGGCATTCCGGTGCTGGACATGCTGCGCGTGAAGAACGTGCTGACCCGTTCGCATGCGGACACCGTGCTGATCGGGCCGAACTGCCCCGGCGTGATCACCCCGGGCGAGTGCAAGATCGGCATCATGCCGGGCCACATCCACATGCCGGGCAAGATCGGCATCGTGTCGCGTTCGGGCACCCTGACCTATGAAGCGGTCAAGCAGACCACGGAAGTGGGCCTGGGCCAGTCGACCTGCATCGGTATCGGTGGCGACCCGATCAACGGCCTGAACTTCGTTGACTGCCTGAAGCTGTTCAACGAAGACCCGCAGACCCTGGGCATCATCATGGTGGGCGAAATCGGCGGCGACGCCGAGGAAGCCGGTGCGGAGTACATCAAGAACCACGTGAAGAAGCCGGTTGTCGGTTTCATCGCGGGTGCCTCGGCTCCGGCCGGCAAGCGCATGGGCCACGCCGGTGCGATCGCCTCGGGCGGCAAGGGCACTGCGGAAGGCAAGTTTGCCGCGATGGAAGCTGCTGGCGTCGTCACCGTGCGTTCGCCGGGCGACCTGGGTGCCGCGATCGCCAAGCTGGTGAAGTAAGGCCGCCAGCCGCATCGCGGCTGACAGCGCGTAGCGCCGACTGTTAGTCGGCTGCTCTACCAAGCAAAACGCCGCCTCCGGGCGGCGTTTTGCGTTGGGGCGCAGAAGCCTGCATGGTTGCCGGCCAGCGGCCGGCGGTATCGTGCTGCGTCATTGCCTGCATGGTTGCCGGCCAGCGGCCGGCGATGTCGTGCTGCGTCACTGCCTGCATGGTTGCCGGCCAGCGGCCAGCGGCCGGCGGTATAGTGCTGCGTCACTGCCTGCATGGTTGCCGGCCAGCGGCCGGCACTACAATGGGGTATTGCAACCACCAGGCTGTATCTCATGACGTCGCTTCGCATTGCCCTGGCCCAGTTCGATTTTCCGGTAGGTGCCGTCGCGCAGAACACCGACACCATCATCACGATGATCGGCGAGGCCCGCGACGAGTACGGCGCCGAGCTGGTGGTGTTTCCGGAACTGGCCATCAGCGGCTATCCGCCGGAAGACCTGCTGCTGCGCCCGCGCTTCCTGTACGACTGCCAGCAGGCGCTGGAGCGCATCGCCGCCGCTACCCAGGGCATCACCGCCGTGGTCGGCTGGCCGCAGGCGGCCGGGGCGGTGGTCTACAACGCGGCCAGCGTGCTGCGCGATGGCGAAGTGCTGCATACCTATCGCAAGCGCGAGCTGCCCAACTACGCGGTGTTCGATGAGCGCCGCTATTTCGATGTCGATCCGGACGGCGGCAGCTGCGTGTTCGAAATCAAGGGCGTGCCGGTGGGCCTGTTGATCTGCGAGGATCTGTGGTTCGCCGAGCCGCTGGCCGATACCGTGCGCCAGGGCGCGCAGCTGGTGGTGGTGCCCAATGCCTCGCCGTACGAGCGCGGCAAGCATGCCGAGCGCGATGCGGTGCTGGCCGAACGTACCCGTGAAAGCGGTGCGGCGATCGCCTACCTCAACGGGGTCGGCGGGCAGGACGCGCTGGTGTTCGACGGGGCCTCGGTGGTTGCTGATGGCGATGGCACGGTGCACCCGGCAGCGGCCGCGTTCACCGACCAGTGGCTGGTCGTGGATTACGACGCGCAGACGCGTCGTTTCCTGCCGCGCGAGTGGATCGACGATGGCGATGAGAGCATGGACGCGCTGGCCTGGCGTGCGGTGACCCGGGGCATCCAGGACTACTGCCGCAAGAACGGGTTCAAGAAGGTGTGGCTGGGCCTGTCCGGTGGCATCGATTCGGCGCTGGTGCTGGCGATGGCGGTGGATGCGCTGGGCGCGGCCAACGTCACCGCGGTGCGGCTGCCGTCGCGCTACACCGCCGACATGTCCAACGATCTGGCCGCCGAGCAGTGCCGCGCGCTGGGCGTGACGCTCGAAGCGGTGTCGATCGAACCGGTGTTCGAAGGCCTGATGCGCGCGCTCGGCCCGATGTTCGAGGGCCAGCCGGCCGATGTCACCGAGGAGAACCTGCAGTCGCGCAGCCGCGGCGTGATCCTGATGGCGCTGTCCAACAAGTTCGGCGGGCTGCTGCTCACCACCGGCAACAAGAGCGAGTACGCGGTGGGCTACGCCACCATCTACGGCGACATGTGCGGTGGCTACGCGCCGCTGAAGGATCTGTACAAGACCGAGGTGTTCGGTCTGTCCAAGTGGCGCAACACGGTGGGCGGCGCGCCGGTGATCCCGCCGGCGGTGATCGCCCGGCCGCCGTCGGCCGAGCTGCGCGCCAACCAGACCGACCAGGATTCGCTGCCGGCCTACGATGTGCTCGACGGCATCCTGTACCGCTACGTGGACCAGGAACAGTCGCGCGAGGAGATCGTGGGGGCCGGTTATGCCCCGGAGGTCGTGGACCGCGTACTGCGCCTGGTGCGGACCAGCGAGTGGAAACGCCACCAGGCCGCGCCCGGTCCCAAGGTGTCGCGGCGCGCCTTCGGCCGCGAACGGCGCTACCCGATCAGCAACGGCTACAAGGGCTGACACCGGCGACGGGGCCTGGCACAGGCCGGACCCCGTCGGCAGGTCGGCCGCGACTAGCGCGCGGCCTCGTCCAGCAGGCGCTGCAGGTGTGCCGATTCGGCGGCGGCGTCGACGTCGCCCTGGCGGCCCGCCTGCGCCGCGCTCAACCGTGATGTCACGAACGCCAGGCCGTCGGGGCTGGCCGCGTCGAGGATGCCCCAGTGGTCGGTGGGGTAGGGGCGGAACAGGACCGGCTGCTCCTGCAGCGCCAGTTCGGCGGCATAGAGCAGGGCCTTGTCGTAACTCACATCGTGGTCGTCCTTGCCGTGGGCGAGCATCAGCGGCTGTGCGAAACCGCGCAGCGGCATGTCGAAATAGGTCGTCAGCAACGGTGCGATTCCCGGTACCGACAGCAACGGCGCCTGGAACATCTCGCCGGTGGTGGCGCCTTCCAGCGCCGTGGCCAACTCGGCCAGGCACAACTGCCGCCCCAAGGCCAGGCGCTGCCGGCCCGCGTCGGTCAGGACCGTGTCGATGGCCGGCTCGATCTGCAGCAGCCCCAGCAGCATGTAGGCGTGGTAGGCGTTGATCGGGCCCGGGTAGGGGATCAGGTTGTCCGGCTCCATCAACGCTGCACTGGCGTCCACCCCGACCGGGGTGCCGGTACCGAACGTGCCCCGGTAGTTGAGCGCGGCCTGCCCCTGTGTGCTGGCCTGGTGGCCGGCCACCACGGCTGCGGCGGCGCCCTGGGAGTGGCCCACCGATACCCAGCGCGTCGAGAGCTGTTGCCCCGAGGGCAGGCGGCGAGCGAAGGCGTGGGCGGCCTTGACCATGTCCACGATGTTGCGCCCGGCGGTGGCACCGTGCAGGAACGCATGCTCGCCCGGGGAACCCAGCCCCTGGTAGTCGGAAGCGACCACGGCGTGGCCGGTGGCCAGGAACAGGTCCAGGAAGCGTCCGTCGCGCTCGGGCCGCTGCGGCCCGGAGACGGATGGCGCGCAGCGGTCCGAGACGCCCTGTGTGCCGTGTGCCCAGGACACCACGGGCCAGCCCCCGGCCGGCGCCCGCCCGGCCGGCAGGTACACCAGCCCGGTGCTCAGGGCCGGCCGCGCGTGGACGTTGGTGGTGGTGTAAGTGAGGCGGTAGGCCGTCGCCGCCTTCGACGGCAGCCAGGCGGCCGTGTAGGGTTCGGCATCCACCACCGTGCCGGGGACCCCGGGCAGCGCGGCAGCGGTCAGCGGCAGGGCCAGGGCGGCCGCCAGCAGCCCCCTGGCGACGCACCTGCGGCCTGATCGGGACCGGGGTGAGGGGCGGGTCTGTTTCAGCATGGGGGGTCTCCGGGCTCCGCCGGCCACGGGGGTGGCCTGTCGCGTGCGCGCAGTCTCCTGATCCCGTCGACCACCGGCCGCGACCGCGGTCCCACCTTCCCCGATGCGCTGTCGCATCTGACCCGGAATGATGGCTTTGCAGCGATTCCTACGGGCTGCCGCAGGGCGGCCGTCAGGTATGCGGCTTCGCTCGGGGATACCGCGAGCGTGAGGGCCCCGTCGCGACCGACAGGCCCCTGGGCAACTGTCCCCCGGCCGCCGCCTGGCGGCGACGACCTCCTCCTTTACGTTGCCCTGGAGCCTGTCCGCCGCGACGGGGCTCGGCTTGCGGCACGTGCGCGGGAAAGCCGGATGCTCCATTGAGGCGCCAGTGGTCTCGACACGTGGGTCGCGATGCCCTTGTGGGCGAGGTAAAGGAGGAGGGGGCGGCCGCAGGCCGACGCCGGGGGACACTCGCCGACAAGGGCATCGCGGCCCAGCGCCCGACCCACCGGCCGCCGCACCCGTACAGGTTCAGACCGCTTCAGACCTGCTGCATGGAGGGTAAAAAACCAAAAAAAAAGGGCCCGAACCGGGCCCTTTTTTTTTTCACCACAGGGATTGCCTTCGGTTGACTGTGGCGGTTGGCCGACAAGTGG